>DATHAU010000201.1:0-9212 GCA_035296545.1 Microvirga sp. | reverse complement strand
CTTGCGGCGGCGATCCGGCAGGAACTGGCGAGCCCTCCCGCGCCCCCGCATCCCGTGTCCCTCGACGGGGCGCGGCAGAGCGTTGCCATCGCCGAAGGCCTGCGGCCCTCCGGGCCTTCCCCCCACGGGCCTTCCCTTCATCGGGCGGTCGACTGGTCGCCCCTGGATCGGGCCCTGGGCCGGGCCAGGGACCGGAACTGTACCCTCGCCTTCTGGTGGCGGGACGACGACGCGGTCGCCCATACGCCTCCGCTCGACCGCCTCCTCGACCTCGCCCGCCGGGTCGAGGCGGGCCTTGCCCTCGCGGCCATCCCCGCCCGCCTGGAGCCCTCCCTCGCGGACCGCCTCGCCGGTGAGGAACGGGTTTTCGCCCTCGTCCATGGGTCGAGCCACGCCAACCATGCTCCCCCCGGCGAGAAGAAGGCCGAGTTCGGGCGCCATCGCCCCGTCGAGGCCATGGCTCAGGAAGCGGAACAGTCGTTGCGCGCCGCAAGAGGACTGCTCGGCGCCAGGCTGCTGCCGGTGTTCGTGCCCCCGTGGAACCGGATCGCCCCCGAGCTGACGCCGCACCTGCCGCGCATGGGTTATGGGGCCTTCTCCGTCTTCAGGGACAGGGAGGCGGCCCATCCGGCGCCGGGCCTGCTCCAGATCAACGCCCATGTGGACCCCATCGACTGGCGCGGGACGCGAAGCCTGGCCGATCCGGGAGGGATCGTGGCCGGCATGGCCAATGCGGTGGAGAGGCGGATCGCGGGCCGGGCGGACCCGGGCGAGCCCATCGGTTTCCTGACCCATCACCTGATCCATGACGAAGCCGTTTGGACTTTCTGCGAAAAGCTGATGATGTATCTCGTCGACAGAGAGATCCGTCTCTTGGCCGTCGACGGGTTGTTTCATAACGTGAACCGGATCACGGTAGAGGTCTGATGCGTTATGCTCGAAGCCGCTGGAGGAGCCTATGGAAGCGCCGCTCCTGTCGATCCGTCAGCTGACGGTCGACTTCAACGCCGATACCGGGAACTTCCGGGCTGTCGACGGGCTGAGCCTTGACGTTCCCAAAGGCAAGACCGTGGCGCTTGTGGGCGAGTCCGGATCCGGCAAGTCCGTGACGGCGCAGTCCATTCTCCAGATCCTGCCCAAGAACGCCCGGATCTCGGGCGGCTCGGTCCTGTTCAACGACCCCTCCCTCGAGGCTCCCATCGACATTGCGGATCTCAAGCCCGAAGGCGACGCCATGCATGCCCTCCGGGGCGGACGCATCGCCATGATCTTCCAGGAGCCGATGACCTCGCTCTCTCCGCTCCACACCATCGGCGACCAGATCTCGGAAGCCCTGATGATCCATGCGGAGGTCACCCAGGCCGAGGCGAGCCGCCGGACCATGGAGGTGCTGGCCAGGGTCGGCTTTCCGGACCCGAAGAGGGCCCTTCGCACCTACCCGTTCGAATTGTCCGGGGGCCTGCGCCAGCGCGCCATGATCGCCATGGCGCTGATCACCCGCCCTGCCCTGCTCATCGCGGACGAGCCGACCACGGCCCTGGACGTGACGACCCAGGCGCAGATTCTCGACCTCATCAAGGAGCTGCAGGTCGAAACCGGCATGTCGGTGCTCCTCATCACCCACGACCTCGGGGTGGTGGCCAACGTGGCCGACGACGTGGTGGTCATGTATCGCGGCAAGGTGGTGGAGGCGGGCTCGCGGGAGGACATCTTCCGCAACGCGCAGCATCCCTATCTCCAGGCCCTCATGCGCGCGGTGCCGCGCTTCGCCATGGCGGAGGACGAGCGGCTGACGCCGATCCGCGAGGTGAAGAGCTCGGCGCTCGCCAAGACCCACGCGCCGGAGCGGATCCAGCCCGCGGGCCCCATCCTCAGGGCGGAAGCCCTGACCAAGTGCTACACCCTGCGGTCGGGCTGGTTCTCGGGCAAGACCCGGGAAATCCGCGCGGTGAACAAGGTCGATCTGGAGCTTCCCGTCGGCCGGACCCTGGGCCTCGTGGGCGAATCGGGCTGCGGCAAGACCACCGTGTCCAAGATCATCATGCGGGCGCTTGCCCCCAATACCGGGCGGGTGCTGTTCGACGACGGCACCGGCCCGAAGGACGTGCACCGCCTCGAAGGCGAGGCCCTGACGGATTACCGCCGATCCGTGCAGTTCATCTTCCAGGACCCGTTCTCGTCCCTCAACCCGCGCATGACGGTGTATGAGATCCTCACCGAGCCCCTGCGCATCCACGACATCGGCTCCTCGGACGAGCGCTATCAGCGCACGAAGCAGCTTCTCGACATGGTGGGGCTCGACCAGCGCTCCTTGAGGCGCTATCCGCATTCCTTCTCGGGCGGCCAGCGCCAGCGTCTCGGCATCGCCCGCGCCCTGGCGCTCGAACCCCGCGTCCTCCTGTGCGACGAGCCGGTCTCCGCCCTCGACGTGTCGGTGCAGGCGCAGGTGCTGAACCTCCTGAAGGACCTGCAATCGGCCCTCGGGCTGTCCTACCTCTTCGTGTCGCACAACCTCGCGGTGGTGGACTACATCGCCGACACCATCGCGGTCATGTGCCGGGGTTATATCGTCGAGGAAGCGCCGAAATCGTCGCTGTTCCGCAATCCGGTTCATCCCTACACCCAGGCCCTGCTCGCCGCCGTGCCGGACCCGGACATCGACCGGCCCCTGGATTTCACCAAGCTGCGCGCCGGCCGCTTCTCCAAGCCCGAGGAATGGCCGGACCCCTTCCGCATCCTGGACGGCGGGACGGGCGTCATGAAAGAGATAGAACCCGGCCATAAGGTCCGTCTGGGGCAAGCAACGGCGCAGGAGGCCGCATGATGTCGATCCGTGCCGCCATGAGGCCGCTGGTCCTTGCCGCCGCTTGGGGCCTGCTTTGCCTCCCCGCAGGGGCGCAGACCTTCAGCGATCCGCCCTTCTTCAAGGAGAAGCTCGCGAAAAAGGAGCTGCCGCCCCTGGCGGAGCGGCTCCCGCAAACTCCCATCGTGGTGGAGCCTTCAGGGCAGTATGGCGGGGACATCGTCACCCTGGTGCCCCGCGCCCGCGATATCCGCTACATCTCGACCTACGCCTACACCCGGCTCGTGGGCTATGACCGCAAGCTCCAGCTCCAGCCCGACCTCCTGGAGAAGTTCGAGAACCAGGACGACCGGGTTTTCACCTTCACCCTGCGCGCGGGCCACCGCTGGTCGGACGGCTCTCCCTTCACGGTGGAGGACTTCCGCTACTACTGGGAGGACGTGGCGCAGAACAAGGACCTGTCTCCCGCAGGGCCTCCGGAGTTCATGCTGGCGGGCGGCCAGCCCCCGCGCTTCGAGGTGGTCGACGAGCGCACCGTGCGCTACACCTGGGACAAGCCCAATCCGCGCTTCCTGCCGCAGCTTGCCGGGTCCATCGACCCCGGCATCTACCGGGCCTCCGCCTACCTGAGGCAGTTCCACGCCAAGTATGCGGACAAGGCGTCCCTCGAGGAGAAGGCGCAGAAGCAGAAGCTGAAGTCCTGGGCGGCCCTGCACAACCGCCTCGACGACATGAAGGAGCAGACCAATCCGGCTCTGCCGACCCTCATGCCCTGGCGCGTGACCAACACGGCGCCGGCCACCCGCTTCATCTTCGAGCGCAACCCCTATTACCACCGGGTCGACAAGCAGGGGCAGCAGCTTCCCTATGTGGACCGGATCATCATGGATACGTCGGCCGGCGGCCTCTTCGCGGCCAAGGCCAATGCGGGCGAAGAGGACCTCCTGTTCCGCGGCCTGTCCATGAGCGACATCCCGATCCTGAAGGAGGGCGAAAGGGCCAAGGGGTACAAGACCCTGCTCTGGCCCTATGCCCGCGGCACGGAGCTTGCGCTCTATCCCAACCTCAACGCCGCGGACCCGGTCTGGCGCAACCTCAACCGCGACCTGCGGTTCCGCCGGGCCCTGTCGCTGGGCATCGACCGCAAGACCCTCAACAACGCGCTCCTGTTCGGCCTCGGCACCGAGGGCAACAACACGGTGGTGGCGGAAAGCCCCCTCTTCTCGCCGGAGCTGCGCGGCCTGAATGCCGAGTACAATCCGGCGGAGGCCTCGCGTCTTCTCGACGAGATCGGCCTGACCGAGCGCAACGGCGCCGGCATCCGCCTTCTTCCCGACGGGCGGGAGCTGGAGATCATCGTCGAGACCGACGGCGAGAGCACCCTGGTGGTGGACGGGCTCACCCTGATCACCGAGTTCTGGCGCGAGATCGGCGTCAGGCTCTTCGTGAAGCCGCAGGACCGCACCGTGCTGCGAAACCGCTCCTTCGCCGGCCTCACCGTCATGGTCGCGGCCCCCGGCATCGACAACGCGATCCCGACCGCCATCATGCCGCCGAGCGAACTCGCCCCCATGCGCCAGGACAATTACGCCTGGCCGAAATGGGGCCAGCATGTGGAGACCATGGGCAAGACCGGGGAGCCGGTCGACGTTCCGGAGGCCAAACGCCTCCTGGACCTCTACAGGACCTGGATGGAGACCGGAAACCGGGACGTGCAGCGGGACGTGTGGCGCGAGATGCTGCGCAACCATGCGGAGAACCAATGGGTGATCGGCACGGTGGCGGGCGCCCTCCAGCCGATCGTGGTGCGCAACGGCCTGCACGGCCTGCCCGACAAGGCGCTCTACAGTTGGGAGCCCACCGCGATGCTCGGCATCTACCGCCTGGATGAGATCTACTGGAACAAGGCCGCCGGCAAAGAGGCTCGCCGATGATCCGCTTCCTGTTGCGTCGCATGGTGACCATGGCCGTGACCCTGCTGATCATCTCGGCCCTGGTCTTCTTCATCATCAAGCTGCCGCCCGGCGACTTCCTGACCAACCAGATCGCAGAACTCAGGGCGCAGGGGGAATCCGCCTCCATCGCCAAGGCCGAATTCCTCATCAAGCAATACGGGTTGGACAAGCCGGTCTGGCAGCAATACCTGGTCTGGATCGGGGTCATGCCCGGCCCCAACGGCTTTTCCGGCCTGCTCCAGGGGGATTGGGGCTGGTCCTTCGAGTTCGACAAGCCGGTGGTGGACGTGGTGGGCGACGCCCTGTGGCTGACCCTCCTGGTGAACTTCGCCGTGGTGATCTTCATCCACATCATCGCGATCCCCATCGCGATCTATTCCGCCACGCGGCAATATTCGGTGGGCGACTACTTCGCCACCTTCATCGGCTATATCGGGCTCGCGACCCCGAGCTTCCTGCTGGCGCTCATTCTCCTCTACTACATGAACCGCTGGTTCGGCGTGTCCATCGGCGGGCTCTACGATGCGCAGTATGCGGGGGAAGCCTGGACGTGGCCCAAGATCAAATCCCTCCTGTCCCATCTCGTGGTGCCCACCGTGGTGATCGGGCTTGCGGGCACGGCCTCCATGATCAGGCGCATGCGGGCCAATCTTCTCGATGAACTGGGCAAGCAGTATTACGTGACCGCGAAGGCGAAGGGGCTCGGGCCGACCAGGGCCCTGCTGAAATATCCCTTCCGCATGTCGCTCAACCCCTTCATCGCCGACATCGGCAATCTGCTGCCGCACCTGATCTCGGGCTCGGTTCTGGTGTCCCTCGTCCTGAGCCTTCCCACCGTGGGCCCGATCCTGCTCAGCTCGCTCAAGAGCCAGGACCAGTTCCTGGCCGGCTTCATCCTCATGTTCGTGGCCGTGCTCACGGTGATCGGCATGCTGGTCTCCGACTTCCTGCTGGCCTGGCTCGATCCGCGCATCCGCATGGGAGGCGGGCGATGAACACGGCGCCTCCGCTCAAGCGGCACTACGTCGACCCGGCGCCGTTCAACCCCGGCGCGACGGAGCCGGTCGGCACCGAGAACGAGAGCTTCTACCGCGCCTCCTCCTGGCAGCTCATGTGGTGGAAGTTCCGCCGCCACAGGGTAGCGCTCGCGGCCGCCATCATTCTCCTGATCTTCTACTGCCTCGTGCCCTTCGTGGAAGTGATCGCGCCCTACAACCAGACCAAGCGCCACGGGGAGTTCCTCTACGCGCCGCCTCAAGGGCTCCACCTGATGCACGAGGGCCGGCTCGTCGGCCCCTTCGTCTACCCTTACGCCCACAGCTTCGACCTGGAGTCGTTCCGGCGCGTCTACACGGTCGATTCGTCCAGGCCGCAGCCGATCCGCTTCTTCTGCCGCGGGGACGCCTACGAGTTCTGGGGGATGTGGCAGACGAACTTCCACCTGTTCTGCCCGCCGCAGGACGGCACGCTGTTCATCCTCGGCACCGACAGGCTCGGGCGCGACCTGTTCTCGCGCATCATCTATGGAGCGCGGATCTCGCTCACCATCGGCATCGTGGGCATCGCGGTGTCGTTCGCCCTGGGGCTCTTCTTCGGCGGCCTTGCGGGCTATATCGGCGGCTGGGTCGATCACGTGATCCAGCGGATGATCGAGATCCTGCGCTCGCTTCCCGAGCTGCCCCTCTGGCTCGCCCTGTCGGCGGCGCTGCCGCCCAACTGGAGCCCGATCCTCGTCTTCTTCGGCATCACCATCATCCTGGGCCTCCTGGACTGGCCGGGCCTCGCCCGCGCGGTGCGCTCGAAGCTTCTGTCGCTCCGCGAGGAGGATTTCGTGAAGGCGGCGGAGCTGATGGGGGCCTCGAAGTCGCGCATCATCGGGCGGCACCTCATCCCCAACTTCATGAGTCACCTGATCGCCTCCGCGACCCTGTCGATCCCGTCCATGATCCTGGGCGAAACCGCCCTCTCCTTCCTAGGGTTGGGCCTGCGGCCGCCGGTGACGAGCTGGGGCGTCCTGCTCAACGAGGCCCAGAACCTCGCCGCCGTGCAGCTCCACCCGTGGCTGCTCTTCCCCATCGTGCCCGTGGTGATCGTGGTGCTGGCCTTCAACTTCATGGGGGACGGATTGCGCGACGCGGCGGACCCGTATCACTAGGCCCTCCTCTTCGCGCGCTCAGCGACCGGCCCAGCGCCGAGCGCGCCTCTTTACCTGCCACATAATTTCCTGCGCTCAGCCGGACGGTCATCCTTGCGCCCATGGAAGAGCCAAGGAGATGCCCCATGAAGCATGAGCCCCACCTTAGATCGACGGCGCCCGTCGCCGGCGGGAACGTCGCCTTCGTCGTGACGCTTGCCCTCAAGCCCGGATGCGAGGAGAGGTTTCTCGATCTGCTGACGCCGGTGCTCGACGCCATGCGGCGCGAGACGAGCTTCGTCAACGCCGTTCTCCATCAGGATCCGGAGGACCCGACGCGGTTCATGCTCTACGAGACCTGGGCCGACATCGACGATGTGGTTCAGGTTCAGATGGGGCGCGATTACCGCAGGGCCTATTGGGACCACCTCCCCGCGTTGCTGCGGGAGCCGCGAGAGGTTCGGACATGGCGGCCCGTGCGGCGGGATTTTACGTTCTTCGCCGAATGGTGAATGAGCCCATCCGCCGCGCAAAAGAAAAGGCGCCCGGAGGCGCCTTTGTTGTTTGGTGGGCGATTCGAGCCCTTAGCGGCGGCGGGGGCTCTTTTCGAGCCAGGCCACCTGGGTCCCATCCCTGCGTCCATCGGACCGGTGAGAGGCTGCGGGCTTGGCTTGCGCGGGCCTTTGACCCTGCGCAGGCCTCTGACCGTGAGCCGGTCGCTGATCCTGCGCAGGCCTCTGGCCTTGCGCGGGCCGCTGCTGGCTGCCGGCCGGATGCCCGCCCTGCGGCTGACCGCCCTGGGGCTTGCCGCCGCGACGGCGACGGCTCGGGCCGTTCTCGGCATTGGGATTGGCGTTGCGCGACTGGCCATGCCCCTGATGCCCGCGGGCATGGGAGGCGGGACGGCTGCGCTGCGGCTGCTCGCGACGCGGCTCGGAAGCCTCGCCTGCGACTGATCCGGCGAAGAAGCCCTCCGGCAGGGGAGCCACCGGCACCTTGAGGCGCGTCAGCTTCTCGATGTCCTTCAGGTACGCCTTCTCCTCGTCGTTGCAGAACGAGATCGCAAGACCCGTCGCCCCGGCGCGGGCCGTGCGGCCGATGCGGTGGACGTAGGATTCCGGCACGTTCGGCAGGTCGTAGTTGATCACGTGGGACACGGCTTCGACGTCGATGCCGCGGGCGGCGATGTCGGTGGCCACGAGAACCCGGCAGGTGCCGGCCCGGAAGGCGGCGAGCGCCTTCTCGCGCTGCGGCTGGGACTTGTTGCCGTGGATCGCCGAGGATGCGATGCCCGCCTTGTCGAGGCCGCGCACCACCTTGTCCGCCCCATGCTTGGTGCGGGTGAAGACGAGGACGCGGTCGATGGACGGATCGCTCAGAAGCGTGTCGAGCAGGGCCTGCTTGCGGCCGGTCTGCACGAACATCACGCTCTGCTCGACCCGCTCGGCCGTGGTCGCCACCGGCGTCACGGCCACCTTCGCGGGATCGCGCAGGAAGGCGTCGGCGAGGCTCGAGATCGTGTTCGGCATGGTGGCCGAGAAGAACAGGCTCTGCCGGTTCTTGGGCACCATGGTCACGATGCGCTTCAGGGCATGAATGAAGCCGAGATCGAGCATCTGGTCGGCCTCGTCAAGGACGAGGATTTCCACGTCGCGCAGGGTCAAGGACTTGCGGTCGATGAGGTCGAGGAGGCGGCCGGGAGTGGCGACGAGAACATCGACGCCATTGGCCAGCTCCTTCTCCTGACGGCTGATGGTGACGCCGCCGAACACCACCGAGGTGGTGAGCCTGAGATTGCGGCCGTACACCCGGAAGCTGTCGGCGATCTGGCTGGCCAGCTCGCGGGTCGGGCTGAGCACCAGGACGCGGCAGCCCTTGCGGTTGCGCGGACGCGGGTTGGCGTCCAGGCGGTGAAGGATCGGCAGCGCGAAGGCGGCCGTCTTGCCGGTGCCCGTCTGGGCGATGCCGCACACGTCGCGGCCTTCCAGCGCATAGGGGATGGTCTGGGCCTGGATCGGAGTGGGCGTCTCATAGCCCTCGGACGCCAGCGCCTTCAGGATCGGCTGAGCCAATCCGAAATCGGTAAAGAGTGTCAAAGTATCGGTCTTTCGAACGGATGCGGTGAGCCGCGAGGCATGTTGGGCTTGGGAAAAGCTAAGCGCTTCAGGGCTCTTCGGGCGACCGCCCGCGTGATGGGGCCGTCGTATGATCGAGCGATTGAAGAAGGGGACCGGGCCTTCGCCCGAGGCGAATATCCGTCACGCAGTCCCGCTCAAGCGGCTCATGGTCGAGCGCCGTCGCTGTTCCCCTCATATGAGGG
>DATHAU010000200.1:0-9254 GCA_035296545.1 Microvirga sp. | reverse complement strand
AATGATCTGGAACGAGCCCAACAACAAGTCCCATTGGGACCCGGAGATCGATCCGGACTGGAAGCTCTTTTCCGACATGGTGATCGTGGCGGGACAGGCCATCAAGGCGGAAAGCCCGCATCTGCCGCGCGTGCTCGGCGGCATCTCGCCCATCGATCCGGGCTTCATCAAGAAGCTGGAGGCCCACGGAGCGCTCGATCACCTCGACGTGGTGGCCGTTCACGGTTTTCCCCTCGACTGGAACCTGTGGCAGATCCACGAATGGCCTGCCAAGATCGACGAGATCCGGGCCGTGACGGACAAGCCGATCTGGGTGAGCGAGGTTGGCATTTCGACCTTCGGGGCCGAGGAAGTCCAGGTCTGGGGCTTAAACCGCACGGCGGAGCTCCTGATCGGCAAGGCGCCGCGTATCCACTGGTACTCGCTCTACGACCTGCCCCGCGCCTGGGGAGCCACCACCCGGCACCGGGAGGCGGAGGGCTCGTCCTATTACCGCCATTTCTACATGGGGCTGCTGCGGGAAGACGGCACGCCCAAGCCCGCCCTTGAGGAATATGCGAAATACGCAGCCCGGATGGGGCTTTGCCAGTGGTTCCACTTCGAGGACCATCGCCTGGACGATGCGGTGGCCTGGATGAAGCGGCTCGGCGTCAGGCACCTGCGCACCGGCCTGTCCTGGGCGGACAGCTTCCGCCCCAACGCCCTCGACTGGTTCGACCGCCAGATGGAGGCGCTCGCCGATTTCGACGTGACGGTGACCTTCTGCTTCACGCCGGAGCATCGCGGCATCGCGCCCCACCACACCAGCGCGCCGCAGGTGAAGGAGGAATTCGCCGAGTTCTGCGCCGCCATGATCCGCCGCTACGCAAGCCACATCGCTCCCGTGCAGCCGAGCAGGGTGCTCGAGCCGCTTTGACCTGCTTGGGCTTGCTTTCCAGACGCGCCTTCTCCCCCTCCCGAAGAGAGAGGAGGTCTCGTGTCAGCGTCCGTAGATCCGGTCGAGCACCCGGGCGACCTCCAGCAGCCGCTCCGCTGCGGGGTCGAAGCGCTCGCCCGCCGCAAGGCGCGTCGCCCAGTCCGCAGCCGCCCGTCCGCCCCATTCGTCGGGAGGGGTTGCCAGCACCTCACGCGCGGTGCCGCGATAGCGCTCCGCCGTGAAATCGTAGAAGGAGCCGTTCACGTTGCGCAGGGCCGCTCCGCCCTGCGTGCCATAGAACGAAGCGGAGATCACCGCATCGCAACCGGCTTGAAGCCGCCAGGAACAGGCGAGTTGCGCGACCGCGCCCGTTTCCAGCTCCATGGTGGCGACCGCATAATCCTCAACCTGCGAAGCCGGGTCCCTCAGCGGCTCGCCGCCGGAGAACAGCTTTCCCGAAACGTCCTTGACGCCTGGATGGTCCAACGCCCAGAGCGCAAGGTCGACCAGGTGGACGCCAAGATCCATGACGCAGCCGCCGCCGGAGAGCGCAGGGTCGTAGAACCACGGCTTGTCCGGTCCGTAGGCGTTATGGAAGACCAGATCGACCGCATAGATGCGCCCCAGCTCGCCGGAGCCGAGAACCTCGCGAATGCGGCGCATCCCGCTTGTGAACCGGTAGGACAGATCCACGCACAGGAGCCGGTCCGCCGCACGGGCGGCGTCCACCACCGCCCGGACCTCTTCCGCCGTCCGCCCGAGCGGCTTCTGGCAGAAGACCGCAACGCCCCGTTCCAGCGCCCGGATGGATTGGGCCGCGTGCATGGCGCTCGGCGTGGCGATCACCACGCCGTCGACGCCTGCATCCAGGATGTCGTCGAGGGTGGATACGAGCTTGGCGCCGGGCGCCAGCTTGCCTGCCTCGGCGGCCATGTCCGGCGACGGATCGGCGATGGCCGCCACATCGGCGGCTCCCGTTCCGAGAATCGCCTGCATCCGGTGGCGTCCGATCCAGCCGACGCCGAGGAAGCCGAGGCGCGGGCGCGCCAGCGCTGTCGCGGGAGCTGTTTCGAGCAGGGCCTGCTGCGTCATCCGTAGGTCACCAGAGCCTTGAGGAAACCGTCGGGCCTGTCGCGGGTGGCGTTCAGCGCCTCGCCCAGCCGGTCGAGGGGGAAAACGTGGGTGTAGAGAGAGCTCGGATCGAGCCGCCCCGATGCGATGGCCTCCACGGCCTCGCGAATGCCCTGCATGTAGATCCTGGGGTCCCGTTCATGGGCGTTGATCACGTCGAGGCCGCGCCAGTTCCAAAGCCACATATTGACCTGCCGCGGGCCGTCCTGGTGGTAGCCGGCGACGATCAGCTTGCCGCGTTCGCGGGTCAGTTCCGCGGCGAGGTCGAGGGGCCATTGCTTGCCGACCGCCTCGATGACACGGTCGCAGAAGACGCCGCCGGTGAGATCCTTCACCTGCTCGATGATCCCGTGATGATCCTCCATCGGGATGGTCTCGGCCGCTCCCATCCGGCGCGCTAGGTCAAGGGAGAAAGGCCGGCGCGAAACGGCGATCACCCGCGCGCCGGCCCCGGAGGCGAGCCGGGTCAGGATCGCGCCGAGGAAGCCGATCCCCACGATGGCGACGGTCTGGCCGGCCTCGATCTCGCTGCGGCGGAAGATGTTCATGGCGCAGCCGAGGGGCTCGCCGGGAAACGGCTGTCCCGCAAGGGCGTCCGGCAGGCGGATCACCGCCCCCGCATCGGCAAGGTCGTACTCCGCATAGGATTTGTACGAGAGGGCCGCGACCCGGTCGCCTACCGACAGGGCCTCGACGCCCCCGCCGACGGCATCCACCACCCCCCAGCCCTCGTGCCCGAGCCCGCCCGGCTCGGTGGGAAACCGCATCCACTCGGGCCCGGCCCAGGGCGTCAGGTTCGAGGCGCATACCCCGCAGCCTTCGAGGTGAAGGCGCACCTGGCCCGGTCCAGGCTCGGGACGGGCCACCTGGTCGATGCGCATCTGCCCGGGTCCCGTGATAACGGCCGCGCGCATCGTCGCGCCTGCGGCGGATCCTCCGCTTCCCCCTTCACCCGTACTGCTGGCGGAATCGGCAGAGCTGAACTCGCCGCGGCTCAACTGTTCCACACGTCTCTCCACCCCTGTTCCGGTGCAAGTAGGGACAGGGGAGAAGACGTCAAGGCTTGGCCGTTCCTGCCGGAATCAGGCTTCGTCGCGGGAGGAGCGCTGCTCCGACACATAGCTCATCCGTGCGGCGCTGTCCGGCGCTGCGCCCTTGCCGGCGCACCATCGGGCGAAGGCTTCGGGCTCGATCATCACGCGGTCGATCTCGAGGCCTGCCTGGCGCGCCACGCGTTCGTTGTTCTCAGCCGCCATGAGCCATTGATCATAGGTCGAAGCGAAGTTGTGGCGATCCGCAACCACGCCCAGGATGCCGGGGTAGTTCTCGCGACTGTACCAGGGAAGTCGGATCCTGCGGGTCACATGTCATCCATCGCGCAGCAAAGGTTGACCGCCGTTCGTCACGGCAGTGTTGTTCGAGCCCCCTCTCCCGTACCCGGACAGGGGGCCCGATGCGCTCCCGGTCTTAGCCCAGAAGATAGAACACGGCCGGCGCCGCCGTGAGCAGCCCGAGCGAGGTGAGGAGCAGCGCTTGGCGGTGGTCGGGATTGGCCAGGCGGTGGATTTTCCGGGCCGTCGATCCGGCCTCCATGCTCCAGCCGTTCATGCAGGAGCAGAGGAGGCGATGCGCCTGCCGCTCGGAGAGGTCGAAGTACTCCATGGCGTCGCCGAGCTTGTCGCTCTTCAGGCCGTCGGCCCGGAGAACCGAGTCCTCGAAGGCGACCGTCAGGGGAGAGTTGTCCGACCGCAGTTCGGGGCGTGCTTCCTCCGGCGTGAACTCGATCTCGCCGAGGGACCTCAGGCGCCGTTTCGGCCGGCGCTCCAGGATTTCGGCCCAGCGCTCGAGGCGCTCGCGCCGGGAGAGGAAACCTTGCTTGAACTCATGCACTTCAGCGACGCTACGAAGCTTCTCTACAGGCTTATGTTCCATAGGTACCCTCCAGAATGGGAGCCGGCCTGACCGGGAGCCGAGCCCTGGATGATCCATGGTGCTGTGAGTCGCTGGCTTTTTTGCGTCAAAGCGAACCTTAAAAGAGCGTTTCGTGGGCGTGGGCGACATGTTCCTGGAAGATCGCCCCGGTCGCAGAATCGACCTCCTTGAGCACCACGTCATAGCCCCACAGGTTGGCGACCATCTGGAGCACGCGCTGGGCGTCGTCCTTGTGGAGAAGCGACCGGTTCAAGACCTGGTGATGCAGGATGAGGCGCCGGTCGCCCGCAAGGTCCACGTCGACGACCTGGATGTCGGGGTCGCTCCAGCCCACGTCGTAGTGGCGCGACAACATGCGGCGCAGGCGGCGGTAGCCGCGCTCGTCGTGGATGGCCTCGACCCAGAGTTCCGGCTGGTCCGGATCGTCCACCAGATGGAACATCCGCCACTGCCGCATCAGGGTCGGGCTCAGGAACTGCGAGATGAAGCTCTCGTCGCGGTAGTTCGCCCAGACATCGCGCAGGACCGCCATGGGATCGCCCCTGCCGGCGATGTCCGGGAACCATTCCCGGTCCTCACCGGTCGGACGGGTGCAGATGCGCTCGATGTCCTGCATCATGCCGAAGCCGAGGGCGTAGGGGTTGATGCCGCCGTAATGGGGATCGTCGTATTCCGGCTGCCGCACCACATTGGTGTGCGACTGCAGGAACTCCAGGAAGGCGCCGTCGCTCAGCTGCCCGCGCTCGTGCAGGTGGGTCATGATGCGGTAGTGGCAATAGGTGGCGCAGCCCTCGTTCATCACCTTGGTCTGCCGCTGCGGATAGAAATACTGCGCGATGTGACGGACGATGCGCAGGAGCTCCCGCTGCCACGGCTGCAGGCGCGGGGCCGACTTTTCGAGGAAGTACAGGAGGTTTTCCTGCGGCAGCTCCAGCAGCGCCCGCCGCCGGTCCTCGCTCAGCTCGACTTTCGCCGCGCCCTTCTGGGGCACGGTGCGCCACAGGACGTTGTAGGTCTGCTCCCGGTGAAGGTGTCGCTCCTCCTCCCGGCGTTCTTCGGAGCGCAGATCGGGCCGCTTCTTGCGCGGATAGCGGTGGACGCCGTGGGACATCAGGGCATGGGCGGCATCGAGCACCTTCTCGACGGCGGCCTGCCCGTAGCGCTCCTCGCAGCGGGCGATGTAGCCCTTAGCGAATTCCAAGTAATCCAGGATGCCGTCCGCGTCGGTCCATTCCTTGAACAGGTAGTTGTTCTTGAAGAAATGGTTGTGTCCGAAGGCCGCATGGGCGATCACCAGGGTCTGCATGGTCGCCGTGTTCTCCTCCATGATGTAGGAGATGCACGGGTTCGAGTTGATGACGATCTCATAGGCGAGGCCCATCAGCCCCTGGCGGTAGCCGGCCTCGTGGGTGGCGAAGCGCTTGCCGAAGGACCAGTGCTTGTAGAACAGCGGCATGCCGATGGACGCGTAGGCGTCGAGCATCTGCTCGGCCGTGATCACCTCGATCTGGTTGGGGTACACGTCGAGGCCGAGGTCCTTGCGCGCAACGGTCTCGACCGCGTCGTAGATGCGCTGGATGGTTCCGAAGTCCCAGTCGGCGCCCTTGAAGAGAAGGCGATCGTGCTCGATCAGGCTCATGGCGCCCTTACCCCCGCATCGGCGTCGCGGCGCCGGAAGAGCTCCCGGAAGACGGGGTAGATCTCACGGCGGTGGTTGACCTTGCGCATGGCCAGAGTGGCGCCCTCGTTCTGCAGGGCCTCGTAGGTCTGCCAGAGCGACGTCTTGTGGTTGATGAAGCCCGCATGCATCCTGTCGCTGTCGCTGCCGACTTCCAGATACGCGTAGTACTGGCAAACGGGCAAGATCACATTCTTCAGGAGCCCTGCGGTGACGCTGCCGTCGTTGGGCGAGTTGTCGCCGTCCGAAGCCTGGGCCGCATAGATGTTCCAGTTGTCCGGAGAATAGCGCTCGGTCACGATCCTCTGCATCTCCCGCAGGGCCGACGACACCACGGTGCCGCCCGTCTCCGGGCTGTTGAAGAAGGTGTTCTCGTCCACCTCCTTGGCCTCGTGGGTATGACGGATGAAGACGATCTCCACGTGCTTGTAGCGCCGGGTCAGGAAGATATAGAGCAGCATGTAGAAGCGCTTGGCCAGGTCCTTCATGTGCTCCGTCATGGATCCGGACACGTCCATCAGGCAGAACATGACGGCCTGGGCCACCGGCTTCGAGACGGGCTCGAAGCGGCGATACCGCAGGTCGATGGGATCGATGTAGGGAAAGCGCCGGGCGCGCAGTTGCAGCGCTTCAAGCTCCAGCCGCAGCTCCATGAGGCGGTCGCTTTCACCCTCCTTCTCCAGAAGGGCGATCTCCTCCTGGAGGCGCAGCAGCTCGTCGGGCTTCGGCCGCCGCATGGCGATCCGCCGGGACAGGGCGTTGCGCATGGAGCGCAGCAGGGCGAGGTTGACCGGGGAGCCCGTGACGGAATACCCGGCGCGGCGCATCCCCTGGGTCTCCACGGTGGCGAGGCGCCGCTTGGCGAGGTCGGGGAGTTCGAGATCGTCGAGGAAGAGATCGAGAAACTCCTCGCGGGTCAGGACGAAGCGGAAATCGTCCTCCCCTTCCCCGTCGCCGCCGGCCGTCGGGCTTCCGCCCCCGCCGGAGGGCGGGCGGTCGATCGTATCGCCTTCGACGAAGCGCTTGTTGCCGGGGAGGATGTGGTCGTTGATGCCCCCCTCGCCGGAGCGGCGGAAGCTCGGCTCGCGCACGCCATCGACGGGGATGGAAACCTCCCCTCCCCGCTCCAGGTCGCTGATGCCGCGATCTCCTGCACTCTGGCGCACGGCCCGCTGGATCTGCGCCTTGGCCCGCCGAAGAAAACGCTGGCGATTGGCGAGACTCTTGCCCCCTGGGTTGAGGCGTCTGTCGATGATGTACATAGGAACGCCTGATCTGCCTCCGCTTGTTGGTCAGCCCGCCTGCTTCACGCGCATGTACCACTCCACCAGGCGGCGAACCTGCCGCTCGGTGTAGCCGCGCGCCATCATCCGCTCCACGAATTCCCCGTGCTTCTTCTCCGTCTCGCTGTCCTTCTTCGAGCCGAAGCTGATCACGGGCAGGAGCTCCTCGACCTGCGAGAACATCCGGCGCTCGATGACCTCGCGCACCTTCTCGTAGCTCGTCCAGGACGGGTTGCGGCCGCTGTTGCCGGCCCGCGCCCGCAGCGAGAACTTCACCACCTCGTTGCGGAAATCCTTCGGATTGGCGATGCCGGCCGGCTTCTCGATCTTGGTCAGCTCCTGGTTCAGGAGCTCCCGGTTGAGAAGCTGGCCCGTATCGGGGTCCTTGAAGTCCTGATCCTCGATCCAGGCGTCCGCATAGGCCACGTAGCGGTCGAAGAGGTTCTGGCCGTAATCATGGTAGGATTCCAGATAGGCCTTCTGGATTTCGTGGCCGATGAAGTCGGCGTAGCGGGGCGCGAGCTCGGCCTTGATGAACTCGAGGTAGCGCCGCTCCACATCCGTGGGCAGCTGTTCCCGCCGCAGGGATTGTTCGAGGGTATACATCAGGTGGACCGGATCGGCGGCCACCTCGATCGTGTCGTGATTGAAGGTGGCGGCCAGAACCTTGAAGGCGAAGCGGGTGGAAATCCCGTCCATGCCCTCGTCGACCCCTGCCGCATCCTTGTATTCCTGCAGGCTCCGGGCGCGCGGATCGACCTCGCGCAGGCTCTCGCCGTCATAGACCCGCATCTTGGAGAAGAAGTTCGAGTTCTCGTGCGAGCGCAGGCGCGAGAGCACCGAGAACCGGGCCAGCATCTCCAGGGTCGCCGGGGCGCAGGGCGCTCCGGTCAGCTCCGAGCCCCGGATCAGCTTTTCGTAGATCTTCTGCTCCTCGGTCGCCCGGAGGCAGTAGGGCACCTTGATCACATAAATGCGATCGATGAACGCCTCGTTGTTCTTGTTGGCCTTGAAGCTCTGCCACTCGGCCTCGTTGGAATGCGCCAGGATGATGCCCGTAAACGGGATGGAGCCGATATTCTCCGTTCCGACGTAGTTCCCCTCCTGCGTGGCCGTGAGCAGCGGGTGGAGCATCTTGATGGGCGCCTTGAACATCTCGACGAATTCGAGAATGCCCTGGTTGGCGCGGTTGAGGCCGCCGGAATAGCTGTAGGCGTCGGGATCGGCCTGGGACAGGGTTTCCAGCTTGCGGATGTCCACCTTGCCCACGAGGGACGAGATGTCCTGGTTGTTCTCGTCGCCCGGCTCGGTCTTGGCGATGCCGATCTGCCGCACCCGCGAAGGATTGACCTTCACCACCCGGAAGCGGGAGACGTCGCCGCCGAATTCGTCGAGCCGCTTGATGGCCCAGGGGCTCATCAGGTTCGTCAGCCGCCGCCGGGGAATGCCGAAGCGCTCCTCGAGCATCGGCCCCATCTGCTCGGGATCGAACAGGCTGAGGGGGCTCTCGAAGACGGGGCTGATCTCGTTGCCGGCCTTGAGCACGTAGATGGGGTGAACCTCCATCAGGGCCTTCAGGCGTTCGGCCAGGGAGGATTTTCCGCCGCCGACCGGGCCGAGCAGGTAAAGGATCTGCTTGCGCTCTTCCAGGCCCTGCGCGGCATGGCGGAAGAAGCTCACTATCATTTCGATCGTCTCTTCCATGCCGTAGAACTCGGAAAAGGCCGGATAGGCGCGGATCGTCCGGTTCATGAAGATGCGGCCGAGGCGCGCGTCCTTGGAGGTATCGACGAGTTCAGGCTCGCCGATCGCCGCCAGGATGCGCTCCGGAGCGCTTGCATACATCATGGGATCGGTGCGGCACCCTTCCAGGTATTCCGCGAGAGACATCTCCGCCTCGCGGCGGGTCTCGTAGGTCTTCAGGAAACTCGAGAACAGGTCGTCGGAATGAAGCATGGCGCCACCGAATTCAGATCCCTCTCAGAGACAACGTTTTCGCACGGCTAAGGTTGCTAGACCGCCCGATACTCTGATGCGTTTCGTTTGTATGTTGACGAATAGCCCTCCCCAGGCGCAGAGAGCGCGGCGCGAAAGGTCCGGTCTAGGGAGGTCGCCTTGGACCTCGGACTTGCCGCCTCATCCTTAGCCTCGCGGATTGCAATGGTCAGGGCAAGTTAATCTTGCTCACTATTGCTTGAAATCCACTGTGCTTCTTTGCCGCTTGGAGCCGCCGCGCAGGCATGCCCGGGCGCGCAGCGGGATCGGATTTTCCGCCTCGTCGCGACCGGAAGCTTCCTGGAAAATCCCGGCATTC
>DATHAU010000199.1:0-3671 GCA_035296545.1 Microvirga sp. | reverse complement strand
GGTGGACCAGGTCGCATCGACACCGCCTACCGCTACTCGATGGACGAGTGGAGTGGCTTCATGCTGGTCGATACATTGCGATCGGGTGACAAGGACGCCTTTCTCAGCGCCGTTTCACACAT
Organism: Microvirga sp.; assembly: GCA_035296545.1. Taxonomy (GTDB): domain Bacteria; phylum Pseudomonadota; class Alphaproteobacteria; order Rhizobiales; family Beijerinckiaceae; genus Microvirga. Next base: position 3,549 of record DATHAU010000199.1, on the reverse strand, counting down.
TGCCCTGCCTTCGCTGCTTCTTGGCTACTTCTCGCTCGCTTATATCGCCCGCATGACCCGTGGCTTCATGATTGAAGAACTTGGAAAAGAATATGTGACCATGGCTCGCATCAAGGGCGCATCCGAGGCTGGCGTGCTCTGGCGCCACGCCTTGCCGAATATGCTAGTACCGCTGACTACAGTGATTGCGTTGGCTTATGCGCAGCTTCTTGAAGGCACTGTGCTGACTGAGACAGTATTCGCTTGGCCAGGTCTTGGCCTTTATATCACCAACAGTCTGTTCTCCGCCGACATGCCGGCTGTTCTGGGCGGGACGCTCGTCGTCGGCGTCTGCTTCGTTCTGCTCAACAAGATCTCCGAGATTCTCTATCCACTCCTTGATCCCCGGACCCGTAGCCGATGACTGTCACATCTTCCGCTCCGCTCGCCGGTTCTGCCACAACCAGATCTATTCCCTCGTCACGGACGCATGCACGCCTTGTCCAACTTGCTAAGGCCTCACGCCGGGCAGCGGGAAATCCCTCGACGCTCGTCGGCAGTCTGATTGTACTCGCCCTGGTGCTCGCAGCGATCCTAGCCCCAGTTTTTGCTACGCACGATCCAATGGCTCAGGATCTCTCGGCGCGCCTTTCAGCCCCAAATGCGGCTCATTGGCTTGGAACCGACCAGTTGGGCCGCGATCTCTACAGTCGTCTTCTCTATGGTGCACAACCAACATTGATGATCGTGGTTCTGGTTGTCGCGATTTCAGCGCCATTCGGGGTCGCAATCGGGTTGCTCGCCGGCTATTTTGGTGGTTGGGTCGAAACATTGCTCATGCGTGTCACCGATATAGTTATGGCTTTTCCCCGCCTGATCCTGGCCTTGGCCCTGGTGGCAGTGCTGCAGCCAGGACTCATCAATGCCGTCATCGCTATTGCGATCACCGCTTGGCCGCCGTATGCACGCCTCACGCGTGCTGAAACCCTGGCGTTACGACACTCAGAGTTCGTCGAGGCGGCAAGGGGGCTAGGTATGCCGAGCCGAAAGATCATCACAGGACAAATTCTGCCTCTATGCGTCTCATCCGCCGCCATTCGTGCGACGCTCGATATGGCCGGCATCATCCTGACGGCTGCCGGCCTGGGCTTCCTTGGGCTTGGTGCTCAACCTCCTATGGCAGAATGGGGAGCGATGATCGCCGCCGGACGTGATCACATCTTCGATGCTTGGTGGGTGGCGGCGGTGCCGGGCGTCGCCATCGTGCTGGTTAGTTTGGGCTTCAACTTGCTTGGTGACGGCCTACGCGACGTGCTCGACCCGAAGCACCACGACTGAGGGCGAGCTTCATGACACAACCGCTCCTTCATGTAGATGGTCTGAACGTTACGTTCAACACCTCAGGCGGACCGCTTGTGGCGGTACGTGACTTCTCCTTGAGCATGGGACGGGAGAAGATCGGCATCGTCGGCGAGTCAGGCTCCGGCAAGTCGATGACCGCTCGTGCCGTTCTTGGACTTGTGCGCGAGCCAGGACGGGTGACGGCCCGTACCCTGCGTCTTAACGAGACAGATCTGCTGTCCCTGAGCCCCCATGGCTGGCGGGCGCTGCGGGGCAAGAAAGTCAGCATGATCCTGCAGGACGCAAAATTCTCACTCAACCCCGTCAAGCGTACCGGCAATCAGATCGAGGAGACGCTTCGACTTCATGAGCGCATGAGCCGGCGCGAGCGCCGGGAGCGAGCCCTCGCAATCCTGCAAGCAGTCGGCATCGATGATCCGGCACGTGTCTATCAAGCCTTCCCTCATGAGCTGTCCGGCGGCATGGGTCAGCGGGCGATGATCGCGATCATGCTTGTGTCGAGCCCCGATCTCCTGATTGCCGACGAGCCCACGAGCGCGCTCGACGTGATCGTGCGTGAGCAGGTGCTACGCCTCCTGAACACCCTAGTGGCCGAGCGCGGCCTCGGCCTTATTCTCATCAGCCACGATCTGCCAATGGTCGCTCGGTTCTGCGACCGCATCCTGGTGATGTATCGAGGCCGTGTTGTTGAGACACTTGATGCCAAGAACCTAGGAGCAGCAAGTCACCCCTATACGCGTGGGCTTCTTGCCTGCCTGCCGTCTCCAGTAACGCGAGGCCAGATGCTGCCCACCCTGAGCCGAGATCCCGCTTGGGAGGATGCGTGATGACCTCCGTATCTATGATTTCAATCGAAGCCGTCGACATTTTTCATGGCATTGGCCGCCATCGCTTCCAGGCTGTCCACACTGCCGATCTCAGCATCGGTCCGCGGGAGACATTCGGTCTCGTGGGAGGATCCGGCTCCGGCAAGTCGACCTTGCTCCGCGTGCTCGCAGGCCTGTCGACGAATTGGAAGGGACAGATCGAAATTGCCGGCTTGTCTCTTATGCCTGGGCGGCCGCCGACACGCTCTTTTCACCGTCGCGTTCAGATGGTATTTCAAGATCCATACGCATCACTCAATCCACGCCACACAGTAGATCGTATCCTCACCGATGGCCTCAAACTGCATAGGTTCGAGAATATCGATAAGCGCGTTGAGACGGTGCTCGATCAGGTTGGACTGGGTGCGCGATTTCGCTTCCGCTTTCCGCATGAGTTGTCCGGGGGACAGCGCCAGCGCGTAGCAATTGCCCGGGCCATTGCGCTTGAGCCCGATGTCTTGCTGCTCGATGAACCGACGAGTGCGCTCGACGCTTCGGTGCAAGCCGAGATCCTGAATCTGCTTGTCACGATTCAGCAGGAAAGGCCAGTGACCAGTCTCTTCGTGAGTCATGATCTCGCCGTAGTAGCCCATTTCTGTGATCGTCTTGCAGTGATGCAGCTCGGTCACATTGTCGAGCGGCTGTCAGTGGAGGATCTGATCGCGCGAAGAGCCCAGCACTCCTACACGCGGGAATTGGTTGCCGCCTCAGGTGGCGAGCTCTCCCACTCCGACGCGCTGGGCTTCTAAAGCGCTTTTGCTGCAGGATTGAATCTATTGGACAGACTGTGCGTTGATGGGCATATGGCAGGGGAGGCTTGCTATGCCCCAGCCCAATTCTCCTGATCTGCGTGAGCGTGTTCTGGTTGCTTGCGAACGCGGCGACGGCAGCCAGGTCGAAAGCGCCCGCCGCTTCCAGGTCTGCTGAGCGTTTGGTGTTTCTGGATGAAAGCGGGGTTACAACCAAGATGGCTCGCACCCACGCGCGAGCGCCGCGCGGGCAGCGGGCGCATGGACCCCTTCCGTTCGGCTCCTCAGCGGCTGACGGTCTTGGGCGCACTCGCCTGTGACGGTCTGGCGGCCATCAGGAGCATCGAGGCCGCGACCTCAATGCCGGTGCCGCTGGCCTATCTCGATCAAGTGCTGGTACCGGCTCTCGAACACACAAGGGCGGATGCCATTCTGGTGATGGACAACTTGCGCCCGCATCGGACCGCCTCGATGAGTGAGCTGCTCGCGCAGGCCAGAATCGGGCTGATCTACCTTCCGCATTACACGCCCGAGTTCAACTCGAGCGAGCACGCCTGGGCCAAGATGAAACAGCGGCTCAAGGCCAAAGCCGC
>DATHAU010000198.1:0-5390 GCA_035296545.1 Microvirga sp. | reverse complement strand
GTTTGCGGCGATCTATTCCGGCGAGAACATGAGGGCTTATCGCGAATGGTTGCCCTATGACGGTTTCGAGGCCATGTCGTCACTCGGCGGCAGCATGGTATCAAACCGAATCGAAGATTATTATCTTACCCCTTGGGACCTAGGCTACGGCCATATCCTGAAGTTTGACCATGACTTCATCGGGCGCGAGGCGCTGGAGAAAATGAAAGACCGCCCGCACCGGAAGAAGATGACCCTGGTGTGGGATCCCCAAGACGTGATCCGCGTCTTTTCATCGCTGTTCGATGAGGGCGAGCGTTTCAAGTTCATGGATATGCCCGCATCGCATTACGCGACGTACCCGTATGACGCGGTGCTCAAGGACGGCCGACAGGTGGGGATCTCGGCCTATCCCGTGTACACGTCGAACTTCCGGCGTTGGATTTCGCTCTGCATGCTCGACGAGGAGGTGGCGCAACCCGGGACCGAGTTGAAGGTTCTCTGGGGTGAGCCCGACGGCGGTACGTCGAAGCCCTCGGTCGAACGCCATCGTCAAACCGAGATGCGCGCCACCGTTCAGGTCTGCCCAATCTCCGATGCCGCGCGGGAGGCCTACAGACGCTGACGCAGTATCGGCCCCTGAGCAGGCACCATGTCGACCGCTCGCTCGGCAGGTTACTCTTCCGAACGAGCGGGTTCGTTGCCGCGCAGCGGCCAAACCTCCTCTTGCGCCGGCGAACGGATCCAGATGAGAACCTGCTCGCGGTCCCACGAGAGCCGTCCAAAGGATGCCATGCCTGGAGTCCGCATGTCCGAAACCAGACCGTCGTTTGTTCTCACGCTCGCCTGCCAAAATCAGCCCGGGATTGTTGCCGCCGTATCAACCTGTCTATTCGAGCAGGGAGGCGACATCACGGAGGCGCAGCAGTTCGATGATGAACAAACCGGCCGCTTCTTCATGCGCGTCGTGTTCGACACGGCTGAAGGCGCTCCTGACGCCGCAGCGATCCGCCGCGCGGTCGAGCCGATCGCCGACCGCTTCGGAATGAGCTGGAATTTGCGGGATAGTTCGCAGCTCCACCGTGTCATGGTGCTGGTGTCAAGGTTTGACCACTGTCTTGCGGACCTGCTTTATCGCTGGCGTACCGGCGAGCTCGAGATGCAGATTGTCGGCATCATCGCCAACCATCCTCGTGAGATCTACACCCACCTCGACTTCCACGGGTTGCCGTTCCACTACTTTCCGGTCAGCCGTGACAACAAGCTCGAGCAGGAAGCGAAGATCTGGGAACGGATCCAGAGAGAGCAAACGGACCTCGTAGTCCTCGCGCGCTATATGCAAGTCTTGTCGGACGGCATGGTGGAGAAATTGTCGGGCCGCTGCATCAACATCCACCACTCGTTCCTGCCCGGCTTCAAGGGCGCTAAGCCCTATCATCAGGCGCATGAGCGTGGCGTGAAGCTCATCGGAGCGACAGCCCATTACGTGACCTCCGAACTCGATGAAGGGCCCATCATCGAGCAGGATGTCGAGCGCATTAGCCATCGCGACTCGCCGGATGCCTTGATCCGCAAAGGTCGCGATATAGAGCGACGGGTTCTGTCCCGAGCCGTTCGCTACCATATCGAGGATCGGGTTATCCTGAATGGCGGGAAGACTGTCGTCTTCACCGATTAGACGTGCCGAACTGTACGGAGAGAGCTGTGGCTGATCATTGCGGCGAAAATGTCCGTCTCGGAGCGAGCGGCGCCGTTGGCCGTTTGACTGATGGCCGCTTCAACCGGAGCTGCGCGCACCGCCGCACGGAGCAACAACGAGCCTGCGCTATTCTGATCGCCATTGGAGCCGTGGTTCGAAGCGGCGCGTGCGACGATCAAAGCTATCTCAACGAGTGGTGGCGGAGCGACCTGACTGCGTGCGGCGAGGATCTCGAGGGAGTGGCAGACGCGGCGGTGAGTTGCGTCGACGCCGAACAGGATCGCGAGCGCCTGACGCGACTGGTAAGCGCCGGCGGGAGGGAGGCAAGATGATGGCCCGTCCTCCGGCCGCCTTCGAGCCACCTGGCAAGCCACCGCGCGACGGCGCCAGGCCTTCCCTGCGCTTCTGGAGCGTGCGCCATGCGCGCCTGCTCGAGTCACTCTATGGGGCTCTCGAGCGGACGCTCCTGGTCGGCACTCCCCTGCTGCGGCGGATCGGGTTCGGGCGCCTGGAGCGGCCTGTCGCGGCAGCCGAGCGGGCCCTCAAGGGCGCCCTGTTCGACTGTCGCATGTGCGGCCAGTGCATCCTGTCGTCGACGGGCATGTCGTGCCCCATGAACTGCCCTAAGGGGATGCGCAACGGCCCTTGCGGAGGCGTGCGCAGCGACGGCCACTGCGAGGTCTACTCCGAGATGCCGTGCGTCTGGGTGCAGGCCTGGAGGGGCTCGCGGGCGATGCAAGGTGGCGAGCGCATCCTGCACAGCCAAGCGCCCGTGGATCACCGCCTCAAAGGACGCTCGTCCTGGCTCGCAGTCAGCCGCGGCGAACATGCCGCCGGTCACCCGAGGTCCTGAAACATGGTGCCGATCCCTCTGACCGATCTCGCTGAGGAGCCTGGCGCGCCCTTGCCGGAGCTGCCAGGTCACGTCTCGCGCGGCCGCCTTGAGAGAGTCCTGCGCCGGGGAGAGTTCGCAGTCACGGCGGAGCTCAGCCCGCCCGACTCGGCCGACCCGCAGGACGTTTACGAACGGGCCGCGGTCTTTGAGGGCTGGGTCGACGGTATAAACGCCACCGACGGCTCAGGCGCCCATTGCCATATGTCGAGCGTGGCGATCTGCGCGCTTCTCACACAGGTCGGCTTCTCGCCGATCCTGCAGATCTCGTGCCGCGACTACAACCGCATTGCGATCCAGGGCAACGTGCTGGGCGCAGCGGCGTTGGGTGTCTGCAACGTCCTGTGCTTGACTGGCGACGGCGTGCAGGCCGGCGACCATCCTGAGGCCAAACCCGTCTTCGATCTCGACTCAACGTCGCTACTGGGCGTCATCAAGCGCATGCGCGACGATCGGATGTTTCTCTCGGGCCGCAAGATCAGCTCGCCACCCCGGCTGTTTCTCGGCGCGGCCGAGAACCCGTTCGCGCCGCCCTACGACTTCCGCCCGCTGCGGCTCGCCAAGAAGGTCGCGGCCGGGGCGCAGTTCGTGCAGACCCAGTACTGCTTCGACGTGCCGATGCTGCGCGCCTTCATGGACAAGGTCCGCGACCTCGGCCTCGACCGCGAGTGCTTCATCCTAGCGGGCGTCGGGCCCCTGCCCTCCGCCCGGACGGCGCGCTGGATGCGGGCGCACGTGCCGGGCGTGCACATCCCGGACAGCGTCATCGCCCGGCTCGAGGGTGCCCAGGACCAGAAGGCCGAGGGCAAGCGCCTCTGCATCGATATCATCCAGGAAGTACGCGAGATCCCCGGGATCGCAGGCGTCCACGTAATGGCTTACCGTCAGGAGCATTACGTGTCCGAAATCGTGCACGAGTCAGGGGTTCTTAAGGGGCGTGTGCCCTGGCGGCGCGAGTTCCACGAGTTGCTGAAACCCAGGGAGCATTGAAGCGGGGCGAGAGATGACGACAATACTGGACGGCAGGACGCTCGCCGAGCGGGTCCGGCACCGCCTAGCAGAACGGGTGAACGCACTCACGGCCGTTGGGCGCCGTCCCCCAGGCCTTGCGGTGGTGCTCGTCGGAGAGGATCCGGCGAGCCAACTCTACGTGGCCAGCAAGGTCAAGCAGACCAAAGCGGTTGGGATGGTTTCGATCGAGCACCGCCTCCCGGCGAGCACCTCGCAGGCTGACCTGCTTGCTCTGGTCGAGGTGCTCAACCGCGACGGGGCGGTGGACGGCATACTCATTCAGCTCCCCCTCCCCGGCCATATTGACGCCGAGAAAATCCTCGTCGCCATCGATCCTGCAAAGGACGTTGACGGCTTTCATCCTGTGAACGCCGGCAAGCTCGCTGTCGGGGCTAAGGGCTTTGTGCCCTGTACGCCCCGTGGCTGCATGGCGCTCTTGAAGGAGGCGCGCTGTGACGTCGCTGGGCTCCATGCGGTGGTCGTTGGGCGCTCCAACATCGTGGGCAAGCCGGTGGCACAGTTACTCCTGCAGGAAAGCTGTACCGTCACCATCGCACACTCCAAGACCGTGAACCTATTGGGCTTGTGCCGACAAGCGGACATCCTCGTCGCGGCGGTCGGCCGCCCCGAGATGATCCAGGGCGACTGGCTCAAGCCTGGTGCCATCGTGATCGACGTGGGCATCAACCGCGTCGCTAAACCAGAGGGTGGCTCCCGCCTTATAGGAGATGTCCAGTATGGCGCTGCTGCGCAAGTCGCGGGAGCAATCACTCCCGTGCCAGGCGGGGTCGGGCCAATGACGATCGCCTTCCTTCTTGAGAATACGCTCGACGCTTATGGGCTGCGGGATGGCCTTATGTCGGAATGAAATGTCAGTGTGATCAAGATAAGGACTTGGTCTCAAGACAACCCTCCTCGGGAGAAGAGTCCTCTTAGTAACCTGCATGCTGCATAGGCCTCTTGTAACCCAAGTACAATGGGCTCATGCCCTAACAGGCATTAGTAGATGTAAGGGAGCGAGAGCTAAAAAGTTCATCAAATTCCGCAAACAGTCTATTTGTTGCATGGAGCTTCATGTTGCATCACAAGCAAAATCGGATCGACCAGAATGGAAGACGGATTATTCATTCGTGCATTCCTTACATGATCTTTCACGGAGGCACTTCGAAGGGATCCAATTTCCTTGATAAGGATCGTCTGTCGGTTCAGGCCAGCCACGATACTCTGCTTCTGTCGGTCGCGGGTTTCCCCGATCTGCGCCAGATTGCCGGTACCACTGATCCTCACCCGCTCACGAGCAAGGCTGTAGTCGTGTCCCAGTCGAAGCGGCCCAGCCGCGACGTGGATCCTTTCCCTGCCCAGACGGTCGCCAACAAGCTGAAGGTCGACGTGACTCCCAGTAGCTGCAACATCGTCGCCGACCTCGCCCCTTCTGCCGTTGGATGTGGGCTCTTGAAAGCCGAGCGCCTCGTGACGAGGTTTCGTATGTCCACGATCAATCATAAGCGCATTTTCCCCCAGATTGTCGAGGAGCTGGCATGAAGCCTGTCGTCGTTACCAACACGCCGCGCATCGACCAGAGTATCATCAACCGGCTTGCGGAGCTCGGCACTGCCACTGCCCACGAAGCCATGGGCCGCTCGGGCCTGATGAAGCCCTATCTGCGGCCCATCTGGGCGGGAGCCCAGGTGGCGGGCAGCGCCGTCACAGTTCTGGCGCAGCCTGGAGACAACTGGATGCTTCACGTGGCCGTCGAGCAATGCCGACCGGGCGACATCCTGGTTGTAGGCGTGACCACCGACAATACCG
>DATHAU010000197.1:0-7848 GCA_035296545.1 Microvirga sp. | reverse complement strand
CACTCTCACGGATGACCAGGCAAAAGCGCTTACGGCAGGCCAGACCTACTTCAACATCCATACCGCTGCGAACCCGCAAGGCGAGGTGCGCGGACAGGTCACAAAGTAGCCGACCGGCGTTAGGCGTGTCGATCCCCGGCGCGCCTGACGCCTCTTAAGGTAGATGTCTGAACGGCAACGGCATGCCTATCCCGAGAGTCCCCAATGGTCCTGACCCGGCGAACTGCTAGGGTGGCGCTCCCTTTCCCCTTGTTCAACTTGGGCGCAATGGATCATCTATGACGCTCTAGCCGCCTCACTTCCAGATCGCGCTTGTCTGCTTCTATTTGCTTAGCTGTGTCCCTTCAACTAGCTTGTGCGTGGGCGGTCGCTACGCCAGCTATGCGGCCCAGGGCCACGGCGGAGAGAAGACCGTTGCCGGACAGGTAGCCCTCGGCCTTGGAACCTGAGACTCCGCAGGCCGCCCCACCAACAGCGAAAAGGTTGGGCAGCACTGTTCCGTTCTTGCGCATGACGTGGGCCTCGCCGTCGACCACAAGCCCTCCCTGAGTATGAAACAGCGCTCCGGTGACTCTCACGGCGCAATATGGTGGCTGCAAAGGTGGAGACCCGACGAAGTCGCGTCCAAAGCGGTCTGTCGCGCCGGCATGCTTCAGCGCATCGACCTCCTGGACGGTTGCCTTGAGGGCGTCCATGGGGACGCCCATCTGACGCGCGAGATCCTCGATCGTGTCCGCGGTCAGAATGGCACCAAGCGCTTCTGCTTGGCGGAAATCTTCAAACTGCCGGGCAATGCCGGCGAGGCGCGCATCGAAGATCGTCCAGGCAAGCCCCTCCGGCTGCCGCAGCACGACGGCCGCCTGCTCGGAATAGCCGTGGCTCTCGTCGGAGAAACGCTCGCCGCGCAAATTCACCTGGAACCCACCCTCCGTGATCGTCGCCCAGGTGATGAGGACTCCGTGCGGATGCGCAACTGACCCATGACCCTGGTGGCCCGACAGGTGACGCGTGGCGGCCCCGAGCGCCTGCCCCCAAAGCAGCGCATCGCCCTGATTGCCCTCGTGACCGAAATAAAGTGCGGTTCCGAGTTCGGGGATGTGGCGCTGGACAAGATCTTTGTTGCCGCCATAGCCATTGCAGGCGAGGATCAGCGCCCCACACCCGATGAGCTCCTGCGAGCCGTCAGGGCGCACGAAGGCCACTCCAGCGATCCTGCCGTCCGGCTCCGCGAACAAGGACGTGACACAGGCGTCGCAAAGAATGTCGACCCCCGAAAGCACCGTTGCCTCGCGTAGGCGGTCGACGAGCTCCCCGCCGGAGCGGCTTGGCAGGCCATGCATGCGGCAGACGGAATGTCCCGGATAGCGGAAATCCTCGATCAGCGAGAACGGCAAACCGTGGCGATCCGCAAGCCACTCGATCGTTGGGCCGACAGCCTCTGTCACTGTCTTCACGAGCGACGGCTCCGGCTCACCCTTTGCCTTGGCGTCGATATCGCTTCCGAACAACTCGGGGCTGTCGACGATACCGGCTGCCTTCTGCCAACGGGTGCCGGGAGCCGGAATCAATCCGGCTGAGAGAGCCGTCGAGCCGCGGGGCACGACATCTCGTTCGAGAACCAGGACATCCTGTCCAGCCTCACGTGCCGATAAGGCTGCAACAAGACCTGCCGCACCTGCGCCGATGATGACGACTGGAACTTTCACATCGAAGGCAACGCCCTCCGCTGAAAGAATGCTCATGCGGCTTCGATCTCTCTCATGATCTCGGAAATAGAAGCGACGCGGCAGACCGGCCGTAATGCGTCAATAGCCGTGGCATGCACGGCCGGCGAGAACGCCGCGCAGCCGTCTTCGAGAACGGCGGTGTCGAAGTCACGCACATGCGCGTCACGCACGGTTGATGCGACACCACCATTGGTGACGATGCCACAAACAAGAAGGCGCTCAATGCCGCACTTGCGTAGCACCCATTCAAGGCGCGTCATGTAGAAGGCCGAATAGGCGATCTTCTCGACGCTCAGATCCGCTGGCTGAAGAATGTCGACGAGTTGGTGCCCCCAAGCGCCAGGCTGGAAGTCACCCTTTTTGAGGAACGGCCGGAGCTGCTTGAGATGGGGCGAGATCAGCGGCTCACCTCCTTGTTCCGGCACCAAAGTAAACTGCGTCGAAACAACGTAGCCCCCCTTGGCGCGCAGCAAATCGGCAAGCGGCTTCAATCGCTTCGGCAGAACGGCGATTTCAGGAGCACCCTGCCCCGCCCGACCATAGGCACCCTCAGGATGAAGAAAGTCGTTCTGGAGATCGACAAGAAGGAGCGCCGTGCGCCCCACCGGAATCGCAGCCTCGCTCATGCGGCGCGCTCCACGATGACGTTGCCGAAATCATCGACCCGCGCAATCAGATCCGGGTCGATGACGGTGGTCGCATCCGGCTGTTCAAGAACGGCCGGCCCATGCACGACCGCTCCGACCGGGAGGTCCAGCCTCGCGTAAATCGCGGTGTCGTGCCAACCGCCATCGAACCAGGCCGGACGGCTGCCAAGCCTGGCTTTCTCGATGCTTGCAGAAGCATGTGGTGCGAGGGCCGCAAGGTCGAAATGAGGCCTCCGCCCGACGGCGGTCGTGCGCAGGTTGACGATCTTCGTCGGTACGCCCGGCAAGAGGCGGCTGAACGATGCCTGATAGGCCCGATCGAAGGCCTCCCTGACGATAGGCAAATCGATGCCGGTCGTTCCGTTTTGCACTGAGACAGGGAGCGGGACACTTACGGTGTGGGTCTGACCCACATAATGCATGTCGAGCTCGAACAAGATATCGATCCGGTCGACGGCAAGACCAGCCTCTTCCACGACTGCGCGAGACACTTCCGCCTCCGCGACCATACGCCGATCGAGGGCCGCAGCGTCGAGTTGGTCAAGGAGGAGGTTCACAGTTTGCACCTGATCGTGGCGGATGTCAGCGATGACGCAGCCGAGCGCGGAGGTCACGCCGGGATAGCGCGGCACGAGCGCAGCCTTCAGGCCCAGGTCCTTGATCAGTGCTCCGACATGAAGAGCGCCACCGCCGCCGAACGGCACGGCCGCGAAGCGACCAGGATCATGCCCGCGCTCGATGGAGACGAGACGGATGGCGCCGGCCATCCTGCCGTTTGCAATCCGCACAATGGCTTCCGCCGCCTGCATGGGATCAAGACCAAGCGGTTTCGCCACATGCGTGGCGATGGCGGCCCTTGCCGCCTCGACGTCCAGACGCACAAGCTTGCCGCCAATGGGCCGCTCCGCATTGATGCGCCCCAGCACCACATTGGCGTCGGTGAGCGTCGGCCGGGTGTTGCCCTGTCCGTATGCCACCGGTCCCGGACGCGAGCCTGCACTCTCAGGACCGACCTGGAGCATCCCACCCGCATCCACATGAGCAATCGAGCCGCCGCCGGCGCCAATCGTCGTGATCTCTATCATCGGGGTGCGGATGACGAGGCCGAAATCGATGGTGGTCTGGGCCGCGAGCGCCGTCTTTCCATCGACTACGATCGACACATCGAAGGAGGTTCCGCCGAGATCGCCTGTGATTACATCCGGAAAGCCGGCGGCTTTCGCAATAGCAGCCGCGGCGATGACGCCTGCAGCGGGGCCGGACAGAGCCGTTCGTACCGGCAGGCGCCGAGCCGTGGCAGTCGACATGACGCCCCCGTTCGACTGAACAATGTGAAACCGACCTGAGAAATTCTCCTGGGCCAGAGCCTGATCCAGCTTGCCGAGATAGCTGCCGACCACCGGCTGGAGATAGGCATTGAGCACCGTCGTCGAGGTGCGCTCGAATTCACGGATTTCGGGTAGGATCTGGGCCGAGCATTCGATGTTCTCGTTCGGCCAGACCTCCCGAGCTGCGGCAAGTGCCTTGAACTCGTTCGCAGGATTGGCATAGGCATTGATAAACACGATGGCGAGGGCCTCGGCACCGCGCGACAGCAGCGTCCTTGCAATCTCCTTGGCCTCTTCGGGATCGATCTCCTCGCGGATGGTCCCATCCGCCATAGTGCGCTCGCGGACTTCGAGACGCAGGTCGCGGTCGACAACCGGCACGAAGTCGCCCCAAAGTCCCCAGGTGTGCCGGCGATCGCGACGGCGCATCTCGAGGACATCACGGAACCCCCGTGTCGTGATAAGGCCGATGCGTGCGCCTTTGCGCTCGAGCAGGGCATTGGTACCCACTGTCGTGCCGTGCACGATCGAGCTGAGTTGCGCGAGCGGCCCGAAGGTCTTTAGGCCTTCGAGGAATCCAACCGCTTCGTCGCCGCGGTTTGATGGGACTTTCGCCGTACGGAACTGGGCCGCATCCTCGTCGTAGTAGAACAGGTCCGTAAAGGTCCCGCCTACATCCACACCGACGATCTTCCCCAAGATGGCGTTCATGCGGCCGCTCCGTTTCTCAGAGCAGCGGTCGCGCTCTCGTCCACCTCACCATTGTCCTTGACGACGACCCCGTAGTCGCGGGCTGCCCCCTCGGCGTTGACATAGCCCAGCCGCACGTCACGGGCGACGCGCTGCAGGTCACGTTGCAGAGGATTGCCCCACCCGCCGCCTCCGGGCGACTCTAGCCGGACGCGCTGACCTGCGCGGATCTTCACGTTAGCAACCTTGGATGCCATCGGCGGCGAATGCTCTCCGTCATCCGTCTGCCAGAAAAATTTGTTCAGAGACGCGGGCAGGCCGCCCACCACACCAAACGGCGCGAACCGGCCGCGCTCTCCGAGGAGGAATACATCCGCATCGGTCAATGACTCGATCTCGTAGATCGCGCCGACCCCGCCGCGATGGGTTCCTGCTCCGGCCGAATCTGGCCGCAGCGCCCATTGGGTGAACATGACCGGATAGGCAGCCTCCAGGATCTCCGCCGGTGGGATCGTGGCCGTCGAGATTGGATTGTTGGCATGGTTCAGTCCGTCGCTCTCCGGATTGCCGCCGAGTCCGCCACCGAAAAATGAGAACATCACCCAACGCGAGCCGTCCGGCTGATGCCCCGCCATCGACAGAGCGTTGATTGTGCCGAATGGGCCAGCCGTCGCGCGGCTCGGATCGGCCTTTGCCAAGGCGCCGAAGACAACGCCGATGACGCGCAGGATCGTCTCCGTGTAACCGCCGACTGGCTTCGGTGGCTTGACCCCAAGGAGCGTCGTGCCCGGGATCACGAAGGTGATCGGCCGTAGGCAGCCGGCGTTGGCAGGCACATCGGTGAAGATGTGCTTGAGGGCAACGTAACAACACGCCACGGCCGTCGAATAGGCGATATTGAGCGGTCCAGCGCAGGGCGCAGAGGAGCGCGAGAAGTCCAGCGTCATCGAATCGCCGGCGACCGTCAAGTCCAGAGCGATCGTGAGCCGTTGGTCAACGATACCATCGTTGTCGAGGTAATCTTCGAACGAGTAAGTGCCGTTTGGCAGGGCGCTGACAGCCGCGCGCATCATCGCCTCCGCGCGATCCGAAAACGCGTCAAAAGCCGTGGCTACGGTCGTGTCGCCATACTCGTCGAGAAGATCCGTCAGGCGCCACTCGCCGCGATCCAGGGCGTTGAGCTGGCCGTTAAGGTCTCCGTAGTTCGATACTGGCACCCGGGCATTGGCCGAAAGGATCGCCACGATGTCCTCGTTCATCACCCCTGCCCGGATGAGCTTGACGGGTGGAAAGCGGACGCCTTCCTGGAAGCTTTCGGTCGCCTGCGCGTTGAACCCACCGGGCACATTGCCGCCGATGTCGAGCCAGTGGCCAACGGAAGCGAGCCAGCAATAGAGCCTGCCGTCCCGGAAGATGGGGCGCACAAGGCGGAAATCATTCAGGTGCGTGCCGCCGTCGTAGGGATCGTTGAACAGGAATGTGTCTCCGGGCTCCAGCCCCCCTTCTCTCTCAACCTTGTCTATCACAGCCTTCACGGCAAATGCCATGGCGCCGACGAAAATGGGCAGCCCATTCGTTCCCTGCACCAGGGTCGCACCGGTCACGGGATGATAAAGCCCATGGCAGGCATCGCGGGCTTCCGCGATAATCGGGTTGAACGCAGAGCGGTAGAGGGTCGCGTCCATCTCATCCGCGATCTGCTCGAGGCGGCCCTTGAGAACGGCCAAGGTAACAGGATCGATGGCACTCATTGGTCCACCTCCCGGCTAAAAGACTCATAGCGCTCGCCGAGTGCCAGCGTTTCAGGCGTACCGATGAGGCGGTTCAGCGCCGTGAAATCGAACATGTGATCGCGGAAGGGTTCGTTGGTGCCGTGGGTGTGGAGCGAGCGGTAATAATCCTGCGCAGTACGCGCCAAGGCACGCACGATGCCGCCTGGGAAGATCACGAGCCGGAAGCCGATCTTGCCCAGGTCCTGCGCCGATGACAAGGGTGTCTCTCCGCCCTCAACCATGTTGGCGAGGAGCGGACGCAACGACCCGAGGGCAGATGTAACCGCAGCGAGCTGCTCGCGAGTTTTCGGAGCCTCTACGAAAAGCACGTCAGCTCCCGCCTCGGCATAAAGTCGCGCCCGCTCCACCGCGGGCTCGAAGCCTTCGACGGCGACCGCATCGGTGCGGGCGATGATGATAGTCTCGTCAGACGCGCGCGCATCCACTGCAGCCTTGATTTTACCCGCCATTTCGTCGGCTGGGATGATCGACTTGTCCTGCAAGTGGCCGCAGCGCTTGGGAAAGCTTTGGTCCTCGAGCTGAATGGCGGTTGCGCCTGCCCGCTCGAAGATCCGAACCGTGCGTTGGACGTTCAGGGCATTGCCGTAGCCGTTATCCGCGTCCACCACGAGCGGCGTTGGCACCCGGTCGCGCACCAGCGCAATGGTTTCGGCAACCTCGCTCATGGAAACAAGGCCAATATCGGGGCGCCCAAGACGCGTATAGGCGATCGCGGCACCGGACAGGTAAAGCGCCTCGAAACCGGCCTCCGCTGCGATAAACGCGGTCAGCGGGTCGTAAACGCCGGGCGTAGCGACGACCTTGTTCTGCAGCAGTCGTTCTCTGAAACTCATTGTGACCAACCGTGTTGTGGAGAGCGAGCAAGAAGGCCCGACAGCCCGCGGATGTCGGAAGCGCTATCAATGGCGTCGACTTCAGCGATGATGTGCTCCGCGTGCGAGCCGCCCCAGACGGGCTCTGTCAGCTCCCGAAACTTGGCGCGCATGTCATCGGGCGAATAGGGATCTTCTGTGTCACCCTTGTTGGTGAGCACCTCGGCCACCAATTGCCGGCCGTCGGTCAAGCGCACCCGAACTCGGGCTGGGCGCAGGCCTGGAAGCATCGCTGTCAGTGTTACATCCTCACGCACCGAGACGCGGCGTGCAAGATCGCAGACGGTGGCATTCGCCTGGGCCTCCTCGCGGAACGCCGGCACACTGGCGGCGCCATTGACGATGTAGGTAGCCAGCGCGAACGGCAGAGAGAATTTTGCCGCGAGCATGTTCTTGGGCTCGGCCGAGTCGAGCTGCGCCGCCCAGACATAGGTATCGACCTCGATCGCATCGATAGCCGCCGGATCCATTGAGCCCCCCGTCTGCCGGACAATCTCGCCAAGGGCGTCCAGGGCGCCGTGAGTATACCGGCAGGCGGCATGCCGCTTGAAGTAGTTGCGGGTGATTTCCCAGCGCTCGCCGAGCTCCAGAACCATCTCGTCCGGCTGAAAGTTTTCGGCGATCACGGTGCCATAGACGGTACCGACGCCGTCCATCTCCCCGACGAAGCCGGATGCCTGCAGCTCCCAGGCCATGAGACCGAGCTGGTTCGAGAAGCCTGCATAGGTGTTGCGCACCGTCCCGCCTTCCAGCATCGTGCGCCGGCTCGTCGAGAGGCCGAAGCTCGAGGC
>DATHAU010000196.1:0-4537 GCA_035296545.1 Microvirga sp. | reverse complement strand
GTTCCTGATTGGCGAGAAGGGCGGCCCTATCGGGGCGGGTACACCAGTGTCCCGGTTGTGGAGCGGCATCACTGGCAGCAGCCTGTGTTTGCTGGGCCACGCTGGGCCTATCAGGATACGTGCAAGATCATCATCAAGGAGCGGGTAAACCGCTGGGGTGAGTTGGTTCAGGTCCGCAGCAAAGTCTGTCGTTAAGCTTGATCTATGCGTCCGAGAGGAGCCTGGGACTAGCTCGGACGTCGACCCTGTGACATTCGTGACCTTCCCCTGCTGTTCAACTTGAGCCTGACGGCCCCAGACCATCAGGCTCTTTCCTTTGGCCGCTCAGGTGGCGCTCTTTGACCTTCAAGTTCAGCAAATGCTACACTCTCGGGTGTCATCGGGAGGAGCAGCTATGGCCAAGGGCGAACAGCGCGGCAACCGCGAAGCGAAGAAGCCGAAGAAGGAAAAGACAAAGACGATTGCCGCTGCGCCTTCGACAAAGGGAACGGTGGCCTCGATCACTGGATCCAAGAAGTAGCAGCTCAGTGAAGCCGATCTGGCTGAGGTTGTGAGGGCCTAGCGCGGTACGAAGTTCGTGTCAGGCATCACGCGGCGGCAGTAGGCTGCCATCAACCGAACGCAGTCCTCAACGTCTTGGAGGCTCAACAGCTCACAAGGCGTGTGCATGTAGCGCAGCGGCACACCCAGAAGCCCGGTTGCCATGCCGCCCCGGTTGAGCTGCATGGCATTGGCATCCGTCCCTGTGTCAGCTGGGTTGACGCTCACCTGATAGGGGATGCCGTCCTCGCGGGCAGCCTGCGTAATCAGCTCAAAGGTGACGTGGTTCGTATTTGGGCCGCGAGAGACGCTCGGGCTTTTGCCGATATCGAGCGGCCCATGCTGAGCCTTGCTCACACCAGGGTAGTCTACAGCATGGTTCACATCGACTGCCAGACCCGTTTGCGCCTCGATGCTAAGGCTCGCTCTGCGCGCTCCGGGCGCGACGGCTTCTGGAATGCCATCCGCGGCGACATTCGTACTCATCTCATCAAGATAGGTTCGTGGTCACACTATAAGTGCCGGTCGGCTAACCGCTTTGAGATGATCCCCCATCTGCTCGTGGTTCATTGTGCCCATGTCCTCTGACCAAATCTACGGTCGCATAACCACAATAGGCGGGGTCAACCGGGGCGGGGTTGATCAGACTGAGTCACTCCGACGCAATCGACTTTGGAGGCTTTGGCAACGAACACGACATCGGAGGGCAGGTCTGCGTTCATGCCGCAACGGCGAGGATGCCTATCATCTGCCCTTGCAGCAGTTGGCTATATCAGCGACATAGTTCGTGCGCTGCTTGCCCCAAGTTGAAGGCGCGGATAACTTATTGGGCCTCCTCTGCGGAGGCTTTCCACTGAGGAGGAGATAGCCCGTGCCTGCAGACCATATCGAAACGTTGAAGCAAGCTCGGGAGAACTTCGTGCGCAAGCGCCGGACCATGGCTGAGCAGATGATCCCTTTAGGGGCTGCCGCCCAGCACTTCGCTCCCGCCTTCGCAGATCTTCAGGCTTCAGTCGAGGCCATCGACCGCGCCATTGCGGACGAGGAAAAGCTGCCCGAGGGCTATGCCGCCGCGGAGCCTCAGGCATCGGAGGAAATGGATTCGGACGCCAACTTTGCCTCCAATGTTGTCGATATCGACTTCGATCCTGCCTGAGGGCTACCTGAGTCCCAATGGGGTGTGCGGAGATGAAGGTGTCCAGGGGATTACGTCAGCAGCGGAAGCTCCTTTAGAAGGAGCGCCGAAACCGCAGGGAAAGCCTTGCCTTCATCAATGGCCGCTAGAGCGCGATAGTTGTCCACCTTCTCGGCCCGCGTTCGATGCAAGATCCCGGCTTTGGGAGAATGATCGCTTCTCCGGCGGAACGCTCTTGCCGCCCATGCTGGCGATCCCGCGTTGCTTCTCCGGCGTATCGTCGCCGCGTCCGACCCGGTAACGAGGCTGACCGATCCCCTCAGCAAGAACCGCCTTGGGAGGGTTGATCCTCTTATGACAATCCGCATGTTCCATTGACAGGTGTGATGCCCCAGGAGGACCCTACCCATGGGGCTCCACAGGAGTGGCCGCATGGACACCCTCAATCATTTACTGGATTGGAGGCTAAAAGCTGGGTCCAATCCGTCCCTGGCCCAGACGGGGGACCTGCATCAACGAAGCGGCGCTGATCGAGGCAGGCTTTGAGTACAAGCCGATCCGGATCCCAGAGCAAATGCTAGAATGCTTCTCACGCCTGATCTGCCGGTTAGCGATGTACCTGAACGACAACAGCACGGACAAAGAGCGTCAGTGCCTTCTGCCCTATGTCACGCGGCTCGCGTGCGCTGCCCCACCCGAGGTGGAAAAGGCCCGATCAACATACATCTGGAAACGCGTCCGCAACTACCACTACTTCGGTGTGCCCTTTGACGAGGGGCTGCATGTTCTGGAAGGCGCGCTGGCGATTGGACGGTAGGCTGATCCACTCGGACCAGACGAAGCCGGGACGCGAATGGACACGGCGCGGGTGGGACAGAGCACTCCTGCGAAGGAGGAGGCACCAGCCTCAAGCACGGACAAGCCCTGCTTCTCCAAGGTGAAGAGCTGGCTGACCCTGACGCAGGCCGAGCCCGCTGCCTGATTGCGATAGAGCCCTTGCTTACCTGATCCAGCTTCAACTCAGCGATGGGTAGGACAATGGGTTGGTCCTCAAAACCCATGCCTTGGATCACGCTCGGACAGATGCGAAAGAACGGCTGCCGCAGGGTCGAGGCAACATGCCTTGCCTGCGGCCACCGAAACTCCGTTATCGTGGACATTCTGCACAACGTAAGCCGTCGATGTGATTGAGCCGAAGGGTTATCTCCAAGGCATAACGGGCACTGACGAGATCGCGTTCTTGGGTGAGCCCTCGATGATCTTATCCGAATAGACGAGGTAAACGATCACATTGCGCTTCACGTCAGCGAAGCGAACCACCTGCATGGTCTTGAACAGAAGCGACGTGCGCTCACTGAAGACCCTCTCACCGTCCTCCTTCTTCAGTTCTGCCATGTTGACGTTGATCGGTCCAACTTGTCGGCAGGCGATGGACGCGTCTGAGGTGTCCTCGGCCACGCCAATCGCGCCCTTGAAGCCGCCCGTCTTGGCCCGGGACAGATGACACGCCACACCTGGGACCTTCGGGTCATCAAAAGCTTCGATGACGATCTTGTGGTCCGGGGAGACCCAGTTGTGAACCGTCGAGACCGCACCGATTTCTTCAGCGACGGCGGCGAGAGGCAGGGCGACGACCAGTGCTGCAAGGACGATGCACTTCATCGGAATGTCCTTTGTTACCTGCTGGCCTGGGAACCGGCACGGGTTTGTATAGGCTGCTACTCGCACCGATTTCAGGGCGTCCCGGCTGCCGTTGAGGCATCAGGCGGTAGCAATCGCCTTTTCAATGTCTTGTAGCGAATGGCCGGTGAGATCCTTCGAGATCTCACCAACAAGCGTGGCTGAAAGCTTGGTGTGGTAGTGCTTGCGCAGTTCGCCAAGCGTCCGTGGTGCTGCGATGACAATGAGATCAGTGACTTTGCCGTCCAGCACTTGCCGGTTGAGCAGACCGGCGATGCCAGCGGCGAAGCTGTCCTCTTCGACCTGACTGTTGTCGGGATTGGCGGAGCTGCTTTGATGTCGCGCTCCTGACCCCTTGTTGTCGCTCAATACATCCGAGCCAGGCAGCGCAATCAGCTTCGGATTGGTTGCGTCCCCTGTGTTACGAAATAGTTTTAGTATTTCACCATCGGCGACGGCGACCGTGGTCCCCTTGGGAAGCTGCATGAAAATATCTCCGAATGGTGGTTGCTGAGGGTCAGTAGACCGGAACACGAGGTTTAGAGCGTGTTTTTAACCTGTGTTATAGGCTTAACGCCGCTGGGCACCTTTTGATACCAAATTAGAACAGGGTTTTGACAAGCTGGACGAAGCCAGAGCGAGACTATCGAAGAGTTCCTCGGTCGCTGGTGCACATCAATGGCGGATCGCCATATGCTTGTGTGGGCGGTAATAGAACGGGGCCACGCTCTGTTCGAGGAAGCTCGGCTCGCTCGGGCACAAGCCGAGGAAGCAGTCCAGCGGGTAGAGCATCGGATTGAGCTTCTCGCCCACCTCTCCAAGGCATCGTACAGGCTCAGGGAGACCATGATGGGCGGTTCCTCAGGCATCTTCAGGACCACAAGGTCGCTGTGACGATGATTCTTGCAAACGGCGTCAAGCTCCAGGGCTACGTGACCGCCTTCGACAGCTTCTGCGTTCTGCTCACGCGAGATAGCCAGTCGCAGATCATCTACAAGCAGGCCATTTCCACTATCCAGCCCCTCTCGCCAATCCAACTGCTCGACGGAGCAGAAGAGGTCCGGAAGCCATCCTGAGCCGAACATGGTGCAGCAAGCCTTGTAAGCTCTGGCCAGCCCCCGGCGCGGATTCCGGGTTTGATGTGAGCGGCTCAGCGGAATGGTCTTGAGCAGGCCCCTGCCG
>DATHAU010000195.1:0-10642 GCA_035296545.1 Microvirga sp. | reverse complement strand
GAGGTTCACCCCAGAACAGATTATTGCCAAGCTGCGCCAGATTGAGGTGCAGCTCGCCCACGCTTGGTTCAAAATCCCGGTCAGGTCACATGCCGGAAGTACTTGGACCAGCTGTCTTTTAATCAGAGGGTCCTGGGTTCGAGTCCCAGCGCGCTCACCAACCATTTCAAAGGGTTACCGGCATTTGCCCTTTGAGCCGTTTTTGTCCAGGTAGCCAATAAGTAGCCAAATGTTGGACAGGAGAGGCTCGATCGCGTCCTAGGCCAAGCTGAGCTGGAGAGCGGGAATGACGAAGTAAGTCGTTCAACGTTTGCCCGCCGTCCCTGTCAGCCTATCCGTATCGCTGTCACGACACGGCCTAGGATGAGGCCCGAAAGATCTGGTCCCGCGCAGTGAGGGGACCTTCACCTTGGCAAGCTCAACCCTCCCAACTTGACCTTTCGCGGAAATTTGCTGAAGACCGACTGATATACCCACAAGTGCCGTCTGGGGTGGAACTTATCATCTTCTACGTAGAAGCCACCCACTATGGCCGAAGCATGTTTCTCCCCTAGTTTTTCTGATAGGAGAAACATCATGACGACTGAAGGCCGACCGTTGACCCTCCACGTGCCAGAGCCGGCCGTCCGGCCGGGTGGAGCGCCTGATTTCTCAAATGTGACGATCCCGAAGGCCGGGGCCGTGCCCCGGCCGAACGTCGACGTGGATCCCGAGACTATCCGCGATCTCGCCTTCTCGATCATCCGTGTTCTCAACCGCAGCGGCGAGGCTGTGGGGCCTTGGGCCGGTCTCCTGAGCGATGAGGAACTCCTCGAGGGGTTGCGGCACATGATGACGCTGCGGACCTTCGACGCCAGGATGCTGATTGCCCAGAGGCAAGGAAAGACGTCCTTCTACATGCAGCATCTTGGCGAAGAGGCCATCAGCTGCGGCTTCCGCAAGGCCCTCTCACCGGGGGACATGAACTTTCCGACTTACCGGCAGGCCGGTCTTTTGATCGCCGGCGGCTATTCCATGGTCGACATGATGTGTCAGGTCTATTCGAATTCGCGCGATCCTCTCAAGGGGCGCCAACTGCCCGTCATGTATTCCTCCAAGGAGCACGGCTTCTTCACAATCTCGGGCAATCTCGCGACCCAGTACGTTCAGGCAGTCGGCTGGGCCATGGCCTCGGCGATCAGCAGCGACACCAAGATCGCGGCCGCCTGGATCGGGGACGGGTCGACGGCGGAGTCGGACTTCCACGCTGCGCTCGTCTTCGCCTCGACCTATAAGGCCCCTGTGGTTCTTAACATCGTCAACAATCAGTGGGCGATCTCGACCTTCCAGGGCATCGCCCTGGGTGGGGCAGGGACATTCGCGGCCCGGGGTCTGGGCTTCGGCATCCCGTCGCTTCGGGTCGACGGCAACGACTACCTCGCGGTCTATGCCGTCGCCAAATGGGCGATCGAGCGCGCCCGTCGCAATCTCGGACCCACGCTCGTCGAGTACGTGACTTACCGGGTCGGCGCGCACTCGACCTCCGATGATCCATCCGCTTATCGCCCCAAGACGGAGTCCGATGCCTGGCCTCTCGGCGATCCGATCATCCGCCTGAAGAACCACCTGATCTTGCGTGGGGCCTGGTCCGAGGAGCGGCACAAGCAGACCGAGGCTGAGATCCTCGATATAGTCGTCGCGGCACAGAAAGAGGCGGAGAGCTACGGCACACTTCATGCTGGTGCCAAGCCGTCCGCCCGCGACATGTTCGAGGGTGTTTATGCTGAGATGCCGCCGCATCTGCGGCGCCAACGCCAGCAGGCGGGGGTCTGAACCATGGCGCGCATGACGATGATCGAGGCGATTCGTGACGCTATGGATGTCATGATGGCGCGTGACGAGCGCGTAGTGGTTTTCGGTGAGGATGTCGGTTATTTCGGCGGCGTGTTCCGTTGCACGGCCGGCCTCCAGCAGAAGTATGGAAAAACGCGCTGCTTCGATACTCCGATCAGCGAGGATGGGATTGTCGGAACCGCCATCGGCATGGCCACCTACGGCCTTCGGCCCTGCATCGAAATCCAATTCGCCGACTACATGTATCCCGCTTATGACCAGATCGTGTCCGAAGCAGCGCGGCTGCGCTACCGCTCGAACGGTGACTTCACTTGTCCGCTGGTTATCAGGATGCCGACGGGCGGAGGCATTTTCGGCGGGCAGACTCATAGTCAAAGCCCCGAGGCTCTGTTCACCCACGTAGCAGGGTTGAAGACTGTGGTTCCCTCGAACCCATACGACGCCAAGGGGCTTCTGATTGCTGCGATCGAAGATCCCGATCCTGTCATCTTCCTCGAGCCGAAGCGGCTCTACAACGGCCCGTTCGACGGTCATCATGACCGTCCTGTCACCCCATGGTCGAAACATGATCTCGGCGAGGTGCCGAGTGGCTATTTCACGTCGCCTCTTGGCAAGGCCTCCGTCGTTCGTGAAGGATCGGCCATGTCTGTGTTGGCCTATGGAACGATGGTCTATGTGGCACAGGCAGCCGCTTCGGAGATGAACATCGATGCCGAGATCATTGATCTACGGACACTTGTTCCCCTCGACATGGAGACCATCAAAGCGTCTGTCGGCAAGACGGGGCGTTGCGTCATCATCCACGAGGCCACACTCACCTCAGGCTTCGGGGCAGAGTTGGCTGCCCTTGTCCAAGAGGCCTGTTTCTTTCAACTGGAAGCACCCATTGCTCGGGTGACCGGATGGGACACGCCCTATCCCCATGCACAGGAATGGGATTACTTCCCAGGTCCGGCACGTGTCGGACGCGCCCTTGTTGAGACGATGGAGGTCTGACGTGGGGGAACGCCTGATCAAGATGCCCGATGTCGGCGAAGGGATCGCCGAGGCAGAACTCGTTGAATGGCACGTTAAGGTCGGCGATCTCGTGCGTGAGGACGCCGTGTTGGCTGCGGTCATGACCGACAAGGCCACGGTGGAAATTCCCTCTCCGGCCGATGGTGAGGTTCTATGGCTTGGCGCGGAGATCGGTGAGGTGGTGGCCACCGGATCTGCCCTGGTCCGCCTGAAGGTAGAGGGGGAGGGCACGATTGCTTCAACGGGGCTCCCTAAGGAGATAGAGAGTACGCCAGCACAACCTGGTGCAGTGCCCGCCAACATGCTTGGTACCGACAAGGTGACCGACACTGTCGCCGAAAAAGAGCCCAAGTGCATCGCGTCTCGTGTACCCGCTGAGGCGTCACAAGTCTCTGGTCAGCGATTTCACGGCTTGCCTGCCGCACGTGCCGAGGGGGAAAAGCCAGTTGCCTCACCGGCCGTGCGGCTCCGGGCGCGCGAGGCCGGAATTGATCTTCGGCAGGTGCATGGCTCCGGTCCTGCGGGTCGGATCACGCACGAGGACCTGGACGGCTTCATCAGCCACGGACGTCAGATCGCTAAGGCGCCCGGATATGCCCCGAAGACATCGGTCCAAGATATCAAGGTTGTTGGGCTTCGCCGCAAGATCGCGGAGAAAATGGCAACTTCGAAGTCGCGTATCCCTCACATCACCTATGTCGAAGAGATTGACGTGACCGCTCTCGAGGATCTGAGGGCCGCGCTCAATGCGAGTAAGCAAGCCGATCGGCCGAAGCTGACGCTGCTGCCGTTCCTGATGCAGGCCATGGTGAGGGCCATTTCCGAGCAGCCGCATCTGAATTCCCTCTACGACGATGATGCCGGCATCATCCATCAACATGCCGGGGTACATATCGGAATCGCAACGCAGACCGTATCAGGGCTGGTTGTCCCGGTAGTGAAGCACGCGGAAGCGCGCGATCTCTGGGACTGCGCTGTTGAGCTGAGCCGCCTTGCGGATGCTGCGAAAGCTGGAACGGCGACCCGCGACGAATTGAGCGGATCGACCACTACAATCACGTCCCTGGGAGCGATGGGCGGTGTTGTTACGACACCGGTGATCAACTACCCGGAGGTGGCTATCATCGGCGTCAACAAAATCATGATGCGGCCGGTGTGGAACGGCTCGAGCTTCATGCCCCGCAAGATGATGAATCTGTCGTCGAGCTTCGACCACCGGATCATTGACGGCTGGGATGCTGCGGTCTTCGTGCAGCGCATCAAGACTCTTCTGGAGACACCCGCCATGATCTTTGTGGAGGTCTGATCGTATGAGGGATATTTCCTGCAAGCTGCTCATCATCGGAGCGGGCCCCGCTGGCTATGTCTGCGCGATCCGTGCTGGGAAGCTTGGGATCGATACGGTAATCGTCGACGCCGGAAAGCCCGGTGGAACATGCCTCAATGTAGGCTGCATCCCGTCCAAGGCGCTGATCCATGCGGCGGACGAATATGAAAGGATCGTCCATCTGGCATCAGGCCGGAGCCCTCTCGGGATCAGGACGGCAAAGCCCGGGATTGATCTTTCAGAGACCATCGAGTGGAAGGACGAGATCGTCAGCCGCCTCAACGGCGGCGTGTCGGCACTGCTCAAGCGAGCGAAAGTCAAAATGGTTGCAGGCTGGGCCCGCTTTCGTGACGGCAAGACGGTCGAGGTGCAGACAGAAACAGGTCGGCAGATTATCCGCGCCGAGAACATCGTGATCGCAACAGGGTCGACCCCTGTCGAGCTTCCCAACCTACCTTTCGGCGGACCCGTGATTTCATCCACGGAGGCGCTGGCATTGACTGCCGTTCCGGAGAGGCTAGCTGTGGTCGGCGGCGGCTATATCGGCCTGGAGCTTGGAACTGCATTTGCCAAGCTGGGAGCAAAGGTGACCATCATCGAAGCGCAGGATCGTATGCTGCCGCTGTACGATGCCGAACTGACCCGGCCGGTCAGCAAGCGACTGCAGACCTTGGGAATCGAGGTTCTGACCGGCGCGAGGGCGAAAGGCCTGACAAAAGCTGGCTTTGGGCTGCTGGTGGAGACTGGGGATGAAAGGGAGCTGTCGGTGGCTGCGGATAGGGTCCTCGTGACAGTTGGTCGCAAGCCGGTAACCCAGGGCTGGGGGGCCGAGGAACTTGTTCTCGACATGGACGGCCCCTTCATCCGGATCGGGGAGAGATGTGAGACTTCGATGCGTGGGATCTATGCCATTGGCGACGTCACTGGCGAGCCGATGCTGGCCCACCGCGCCATGGCGCAGGGCGAAATGGTGGCAGAGATCGTCGCCGGCCACAGACGCGTCTGGGACAAGCAGGCCATCCCGGCCGTATGCTACACCGATCCAGAGATCGTCGCCGTCGGTCTCAGCCCGGACGAGGCGCACAGGGCCGGCACTGAGATTCTGTTTGGGCATTTCCCATTCTCAGCCAACGGCCGTGCCATGACGAAGCTCGGTGAGGCTGGATTCGTGCGGGTCGTCGCCCGAGCTGACAACCATCTGGTCCTCGGTATTCAGGCGGTGGGGCAGGGCGTGTCCGAACTTGCTACCGCGTTTGGTCTGTCCCTTGAGATGGGCGCGCGTCTCGAGGACATCGCCAGTACGATCCATGCGCACCCGACGCAGGGCGAAGCCTTCCAAGAGGCAGCACTCAAGGTCCTAGGACGCGAACTTCATATTTGACGGGTATAGGCTATCACCCGGCCACTGAGGTGGAAACTCTCCTCATGAAGAGATGCGACATAGTGAATGGACATCTCATCAACCTGTTCCTCGCTTCAACTTACCCGCCTGAAGCCAATCGTCCGATATGACCTTCGGAAAAAATAGGTTTTTGTCGTGCTTGTCAAAGCAGCCGACATTCAGCGTAACAGGTCGGCAATGCGTGTGACCGCAACCTTTACGCTGAAGTGGCATTGAGGCGCCTGACGCATGACCATATTCTACAGTTCCGGCGCTATCATCTTGCCTAGCCCGATCCAGCGGCGGAGTCCTGCATTTGCTCACTTATCTCCCAAAGCCGCTGGGCGCCTTCTGGGCTCACCGCTGCCTTCGACATTGGTGCAGGTCTGCGCTTCTCATAATAACCGCTAGTCGAGCCCTGCGCTTCTTTTGTGGCCAGCCATAGGATGGTGTCGGCTCCTTCGTGAAAGGCTTCATCAAGAGCCAGCCCGCCTTTGTCAGAAAGCCGCCGCCGGCCGGAAAGTTCGTGTCAACAACCCCCGGATGGACCGCGTTAACCAAGAGGCGATTACCTATCTCGCGGCGGGCGAGCTCACGTGTGAAGAGGATGTTCGCTAACTTCGACTGCGCATAGGCCTTCCAGGAGCGATAGCCCTTCTCAAGTTGTAGATCGTCCCACACCATGTCGCGGATCACCTGGTGCGCTTGTGAGGCGATATTGATGATGCGAGCTTCTCCGTTGGTCAGTACAGCAACCCGCAGCAGCGGCATAAGCGACCGGGTGAGCACGAACGGGCCGAGGTGATTACCCGCGAAGGTCGCTTCGAAGCCATCCGGGGTGACCCGTCGTTTGCTGTAGAGAGCGCCAGCGTTATTGACCAGTAGGTCAATTCTGCCGGTCAAGGAGGCGATCTCGGTCGCGGCTCCTCTGGCTTCAGCAATAATTGAAAGGTCAGCCAGAACGAACTGGACCTGAGCCGCTGGTGCGGCTCGGCGGATTTCCGCGAGTGCCTCCTGAGAGCGTTCAGGATTTCTTCCGTGGGCAATGACCCGGTAACCCTGCTTTGCCAGTTCGCGAGCCACGACCCGGCCAATGCCAGAACTGGCGCCGGTGACCACAGCTGTTGGGTGTGGCGATGGCGGGATTGCTGCCAAGGCAAAGCTCACTCAAAAGTAGGGCGATAGCCCAGGTCAATGCATACAAATAGGGTTTGGTGCCGCCGATTGTGGCAAATCATCATGGCGCGCAGGTGCTAAGATCACGCTTAAGAACTGCCTTCAGCCCGCAGGCGACATTCCAAGGCGCACATCCGGCGGAACGAATCCATTAGTCAGGCCTGGCGGAGGCTTACGGCTGTGCCTAGCCCAATGCCCTCCATCAGGCCCTGGCGATGCGGTAGGCGCTGCTGAGGATGTCGAACACGTCCATGTGTCGGGCGACGTAAGGGTCGTGAGCCACGAATTCGGCATCCTCGTGCTCGACGTTCCACTGTTTCTCCACGGCGTCGATAAGCCTATGCAGACGGTGGTGATGAAGACCGAGCCCTTTCTGGACCGGGTCCGCGATGATGCCCGCAAAGGCGGACGCGATGGATGTGGCGGCCAGGAGACCCCCGGGCACGCCCCCGATCAGCACGGGAGAGACCGCCACCGGGAAGAGACCGTACCAGAGGCCTCCCGCCCCCGCTCAAAGCGGGAACGAGGCCACGGCCGCATTCTGGGCCAAGGTGGCGGCAAGGGTCGGGCCGAGGGACATCACGCCTGGGGTCACCTGATGCATCGTGACCGCGCCTGCTCCGATCGTCATCAGTGATGTCGCGATCTCCGCGGCTGCAACCCGCGTCCTGGCGTAGGTCTCCAGGGTCCCCTCAAGACGTTCGCGGAAGACGGCATCGTCTCCTTTCCTTCCGATCGTTCCGAGCGCCTCGTGCAGCCGCTCCTGAAGCTCCGGGGCGGACAGGATGGTATCCGCTAGTGCATCCCGGTGGGACACGCGATCACCCTGCCGGAACGGCAACTCGAGGAGCTCGGTGATGACGAGCCACTCGATCTCCTTTCCAACCTCAGTGTCGAACACCAGCTTGCGAGATCCGACGTACTTCGATACCCGGTCGGCGCCAGCCGCCTTCGCCCCGGACGCCGCGAGCTTTGCTGCGAGCTGGGGAACGGCAAGGGCGATGTTGGCAGGAGCCTTCAGCATGTCCCATCCGATAGCCTTGCGGTGCATGGAGAGGGAGCCGAAGAACGGGAAGTGGCGGTCGACGAACTCGTCTACCATCTCCCGTCGGCTCTTGAAGTAGCGACATGCGCCCTCTGCGACGATGCGGTTGGCATCCTTGCGCCTCAGCAGGGCGTCGGATACTGATTGGCTTCCCGCTGCTTCCGCCATGGCTCCGAACACCTCGCTCCCGTCGTCACGAGATAGTGTGGCTGGCACGAGCGTACCAGAACTGGTACCCAGCCTCGCCCGCAGCCAGCCTGCAAACGCCACGTGGGCTTCACCGTCACCCAAACTCTCTGGCTGTTGAGCCGGATCATATCGGCGCGCGACATCTGGTCAGTCCGGAATTAAGTAGCAAATGCTACCATTCTCGCTCCCCTGGTCATAGCAGTGAGCGTGTTGTGCCAGTCTGGCCATCCAAACGCTAATCTGGGGACAATTTCATCGTGGTAGAGCGGCCCAGCTGGGCAGGGGTCGGCGCCTTAATGCAGGACGCAGTTGAACATCAGCGAGATCAATGTGTTGACGTGCTCCTTGTTGGGCTGGCCTGTCCGGCATTGGCGCCGCATATTACCTGCAAACCCATTGTCGGACCAAGAGCTTCACCATTGTCGAGGCTCGGGAGGAGATTGGTGGAACCTGGGACCTGTTCCGCTACCCTGGCGTTAGCTCGGACATGTACACATTTGGCTACAGCTTTCGTCTTGTGCATCCAGGTGGGGCTGCCACCTCCACCGTCAGGAATGCCCGTGTCTCAAAAGCGGATCCTTCCGAGGAGGAACCGCTTGGTTGCGAGGAGTTCGACCGGCTGTTGCGCCTGCGGCCTCAGATACTCGGGGAAAGCATTGTCAGGGGGATCGAACGTCGTCGAGCGCGCATGCTGGTCGGCTCTGATGCCAAGATTGTTTCGCCCATTGAGCGCACTATGCCTGCTTCTTATGGGCCCGTTCTGCACTGTTTGAGGCATCAGACATGAGTGCATTCCTGATCAGTGTACTGGCGGCAACTGTGCTTATCGTAGGAGCCTTGGTCCTGTTTACAGCCTGGACTGCCTTTCGGGTCGAAAAGGCTCTGCCGCCACTGGGACGGTTCATGGAGGTCGATGGGACACGCATTCATTATTTCGATCAGGGAGAGGGCCCTGCGATCGTGCTCGTTCACGGCCTCGGTGGGCAGATGAGAAACTTCACCCATTCGCTGCTTGACCGCTTGACTAACGAGTTCCGCGTGATCCTGTTCGACCGTCCAGGCTCAGGCCATTCGACACGCTCCCGTGGAACATCGGCAGGGCTCAAGGCGCAGGGCGAACTGATGGCCAAGTTCATTCACGCTCTTCACCTGCAGCGACCCCTTGTGGTCGGCCACTCGCTTGGAGGTGCGGTAGCTCTGGCAACAGCCCTCGACCATCCGGTGTGTGTGGGCGGCCTGGCTCTGATCTCGCCGCTCACCCATATCGAGGAAACCGCACCCGCCCCGTTTCGAGGGCTCGCCATTCGGTCGCGGCTTGTGCGCTGGTTGGCGGCTTGGACGTTGGCAACCCCTTTGGCGATCCTGAAAGGGGATGAGGTCTTAGCTTTCGTCTTCGGTCCCGACACTCCGCCACTGGATTTTGCCATGAAAGGCGGCGGCCTCCTTGGGCTGCGGCCTAGCAGCTTCTACAGCGCCTCCACGGACATGGCTGCCGTTAACGATGACCTCCCAGCCATGGTGCCGCGCTATTCATCCCTGAACATGCCAGTGAGCATTCTCTTCGGCAGAGACGACGGAATTCTCGATTACAGGAGCCACGGCATTGCTCTCCAGGATAAGCTGGCAGGAGCGGAGCTGAAGCTCCTCCCAGGAAGGGGGCACATGCTGCCTGTTACGGCTCCAGACGAGACGGCGGAGTGGATCCGAGCAACCGCTCGAAAGCTGGTCAAGAGCGCTTCACCGTCACGGTCTCAAGCGTGAGGACTGCTCAAACCCTGGGAGCCAACAACCTGAACTTAGATCCTCGAGCCAGCTGAAAATTGAATTGCATGCTGAAGCACTTGCAGGATCAGCTCCTGCATCCAGCGGCAACTTGGCGAGGCTTTCAGGAGTCGTCTCGATGTACATCTATCCCCATATCAGGACCATGCCACGGTCTGTCAGTCCTCCACCCACACCTGACCTGTTTGACTATGTGTTCTCGACGCCGGCCCAACGCACCCGACGAACGCTGGCCAACGTCAATCAACCTCTGCCGGAGCTTGGCCATCTGACCGATATTCGCCTGGCCTACGTGCTGCGCGAACTCACAGGGAAACAGTGTCCGACACGGTTCGTCAAACCGAGGTCGAGGTGGAGGATGAGCGCGGCAATCGGGTGCCTGGCACTGGAACCACAGACCAGACATGAAGCTGCTTACCACAATTGGTGAGTTCTCTCTAAGCCCGGAGCGACACGGCTCCGGCCTTTCGCCCATTGTATGATCTCGCGAGCCTACCGAAGGATCGCATCAGGACAGGAACCGCGTCGGCGATCTTCTCGTGCATCCTGAGTTCCTGCCCACGCGGTCCTTAGGAGAGATCCAGCCGTGTTGTCGTTCTCGGCGGCAGCTTGAGGAGGAGGGCTCATAGTGGCCATCGGCAGCAAAGCCTGCGTAAACTCTCTTGCCGTGCAAAAGGACAGGACGGTTTTCATCGCTCAGCCTCCCGGGAGGTGAGGCGAAGACTATCGACCTAACTAGCAGGACCGATGTGTCCCGCCACACGGGGATCGGTCAAAACCGGCAAGCTTGCCGCGTCTGGAGGTCTCAGGTGCACGAATGAGGAAGCCGCTCCGGTGCGGAGCGGCCTCTGTTGCGGGGAGGTCACCGAAGTCGGATCAAACCGTCTTCAGG
>DATHAU010000194.1:0-2185 GCA_035296545.1 Microvirga sp. | reverse complement strand
CGTCACCCGCATCCTGTTCGAGGGCAAGCGCGCGGTGGGCGTGCGCTACCTTCAGGGCAACGTGGAGCACGAGGTGCGGGCAAGCCGGGAGGTGATACTGTCCGGCGGCCCCATCAACTCCCCTCACCTGCTCAAGCTCTCCGGCGTTGGCCCCGCGGAGGAGCTGAAGGCCCTGGGGATCGACGTGGTCCACCACCTGCCGGGCGTGGGCGAGAACCTGCAGGACCACCTGGAGTTCTATTTCCAGGTCGCCTGCACGAAGCCCATCACCCTCTATTCGCGGCAGAACCTGGTGAGCAAGGGCGCCATCGGCGCGCGCTGGCTCCTGCGCCGCGACGGGCTGGGGGCCACCAACCATTTCGAGACCTGCGGCTTCATCCGCTCCCGCCCCGGCATCCGCTACCCGGACATCCAGTACCATTTCCTGCCCCTCGCGGTGACCTATGACGGCAAGGGGCTCGCGTCCGAGCACGGGTTCCAGGCCCATGTGGGCCCCATGCGCTCCAAGAGCCGCGGCTTCGTGCGCCTCAAGTCGCCGGACCCGCGGGAGTATCCCCGCATCCAGTTCAACTACATGAGCCATGAGGACGACTGGACGGAGATGCGCGCCTGCGTGCGCCTGACCCGCGAGATCTTCGCCCAAAAGGCCTTCGATCCCTATCGCGGCCGGGAGATCCAGCCCGGCCCCGAGGTCAACACCGACGAGGAGATCGACGCCTTCATCCGCCGGAAGGTGGAAAGCGCCTACCACCCCTCCTGCTCGTGCAAGATGGGAAGCCCCCATGACCCCATGGCGGTGGTCGATCCGGAAACCCGCGTCATCGGTCTGGAGGGCCTCCGGGTGGTGGATTCCTCCATCATGCCCTCCGTGACCACCGGCAACCTGAACGCCCCCACGATCATGATCGGCGAAAAGGGCGCCGACCACATCCTCGGCAAGCCCCTCGCGGCGGCCTCGAACGCCGGCTACTACGTGGCCGAGAACTGGCAGAGCGCGCAGCGGTGAAAGGGGGGCGACCCTCTCTCCTTGAGGGAGTGAAGTCCTGCGCGGCTGCGCTGACGAACACAGCATACAGGCAATGCGGTCGCTCAACGGCGGCTGGCGCCCCATGCAAACGCGGCGGCCAGGATAAGGAACAGCCCGGCAAAGACGGACCACATCGCCCCGCCAGGGATGAGAACGTCGCCCTCCGGCGTGACGCAGCTTGAGACGGCCTCATGGATGCAGTCCCGCCACTTCCAATATCGTTCGTAAAAGAGCCAGGCGAAGAAGGCCGCCAGCAGTCCAAAGAGCAGAGCGGGAATATACCTCATGCGAAGCGCCTACCGATCCACCACCAGGTCGCTCATGGGCTTCGAGCAGCACAGGAGCCGCATCCCGGCCTCGATCTCCCGCGGGCGGATGCCGCCGGCGGGCTTCATGTCCACGGCGCCGGAGATCAGCTTGGACTTGCAGGTGCCGCACACGCCCTTGGTGCAGGAGGACGGCAGGCGCAGTCCGGCGCGGCGGGCGGCCTCCAGCACCGTCGTGCCCTCGGGGCATTCGATGACGCGCCGCGTCTTGGCGAACTCGACGCGGTACACCTTCTCGGCGGCGGCCTCCTCCGCCTCGATCACGGCTTCCTGCTCGGCCAGGGGAAGCTCCTCGAAGTTGAAGCTCTCCTCGTGGTAGCGCGCCATGTCGTAGCCCGCCCCCCGCAGCATCTCCCGGACCGCCGCCATGTAGGGCGAGGGACCGCACACGAAGACCTCCCGGTCGCGGAAATCCGGCACGGCGAGTTCGAGCATGGGCAGGGACAGGCGGCCCTTGAACCCGCTCCAGGCCTCGGCCGCGGAATCGCCCTCGCAGACCGGCACGAAGCGGAAGCGCGGGTTGTGCTGGGCCATCAGCTCAAGCTCGGCCCGGAAGATAATGTCCTCCGGCGAGCGGGCGCTGTGGACGAAGGCCACGTCCCCTGGCTCCGCGAGATCGTGGATGGTGCGCGCCATGGACATGGACGGGGTGATGCCGCTCCCGCCTGACAGGAACAGGTATCTGTCGCTCGGGTGGTCCACATGGGTGAACTCGCCCATGGGTCCCACGGCCTTCAAGGTGGAGCCGGGCTTGAGGTTGTCGTGCAGCCAGTTGGACACCGGCCCGCCGGGCACGCGCTTGACGGTGATCGAGACCGCGTTGGGCCGGGTC
>DATHAU010000193.1:0-3288 GCA_035296545.1 Microvirga sp. | reverse complement strand
GTGCCCTTATTCGACGACGATCTTGTAGCGCTCGCCGGCCTTCAGGGGCCCGGCGCGCTCCAGGCCGTTGAGGAGCAGGAAGCGCTCCAGGGGCCGGTCGACGGGCATACGCTCGGCGAGGTCCTGAGCCGTGTCGCCGGACCGGGCCGTGACGGTCTGCAGCTTCAGGGGCCTGATCTGCCGGGCTTCCTCGGCCCTTACCTGGCGCACGCTCTGCAGGGTGCGCTGGAACATCCCCTCCAGGTCGCCCCCGCCGCTGCGAACGGCCATGATCAGGCGGTAGGTGGTGTTGCCGATGCGGATGGCCGAGAGCCGGAACGTCCATTCCTTGCCGTTGGACAGGGCGGTGGCCACCGGCAGGTCGTTGAGGGTGGTGGTGGTCAGGCTTCCCGGCTCGATGGTGTCCGTCCAGGTGGAGCGCAGCACGTCCTCGAGGCTCTGCCCGTTCGGGGTGTCGGCGGCGTCGAAGAGGAGGCGACGGCTCCCATCCGCCGAGGAGCCGAGCACCGCCTGGGAGGTGTTCTCCAGGGTGAAGCCTTCCGGCGCCTCGAAGGCCACGCCCAGGCGCCCGTGAAGGAAGCGGCGGCCCTTGACGACCCCGTCCGCCGGGTCGTCCCCATAGGCGAGGCCGTCGATCGCCGCCAGATACTCGAGCCGCCCGGTCTCGCCCGTTCCCGGAGCGCCGGCGCGCCGCGCCGCCTGCAGGGCGAGCGAGATGCGCTCGCTGGTGCTCGGGTGGGAGGCCATGCGGTCAGCCCCCGTGGCGTCGGAGCCCGTACCCGAGCGGCCGAGAGCCGTCAGGAAGCGGGTCGCCCCATAGGGGTCGAACCCTGCCCGGGCCAGAACCCGGACCCCCATCTGGTCCGCCTCGAGCTCCTGGGCGCGGGAGAAGTGGGCCAGGGTCGAGCGGGCCTGGTTCTGCTCCACCGCCGCCTGCTCGGCGTCGTTGAGGACGTTCTCCGCCACCCGCTTGATCAGGGCCGAGCGGGCCTGCAGCTCGCTGCGCTGGGAGGCATGGCGAAGGGTCACGTGGGCGATCTCGTGGGACAGCACGGCCGCGAGCTCGGAGGTGTCGTTGGCGAGCGCCAGGAGGCCGCGGGTCACGTAGAGGCGTCCGTTCGGCAGCGCGAAGGCATTCACCACGGGAGAGTTGAGGATGGTGACCTGATAGGCCTCGTCGGGCCTGTCGGTGGCCATGACCAGGCGGTTCGTCACGTCGGCGAGAAGCCGCTGGAGCTGGGGCGCGCGTCCTTCGCCCCCGAAGGCCGAGACCAGCCGCCGGTGATCGCGGTCGCGCTCCTGGTCGATCACCCGGGGCGCATCGACCGGAAGCGAGGCGTTGCCGCCGAACCCGGAGCAGCCCGAGAGCAGGGCTGCGGCCATGAGGCCGCCGAGGATCCGCAGTCCGGTGGTGTGGCGTGTTTGGCTCATGCTCGTTCTTGGGGCTCTAACGCTTGCCTTCGAGACGCTCGATCATCTCCGGTATGACAACGGTCAGAGCCGTGCCTTGCCAAGACCGCAAAATGCCTCGGGCCCTGATCCGCCGGCCGTTGAGCGCCTCGGCGCCCAGGCCGCGGCCTGCCATCAGCTTCCATGTCCTGCGGGGAATGACGATCGTGAAGTCTTCTGCCCAATTGCCCCCGAAGTTCAAATACGTCTGTTGCGCGCGTTCGCCCACGCTCCGGATCCGGCCCTCCACCAGCACGAAGCTGCCGACCCGGTCCCGCAGGCTGTCTGTCGAAGCGACATCCATGGGCTTATAGCGGGCATCGGTCCAGACACCAAGGCTTCGCTCGCGGGCGGTTTCCTCGAGCGCCAGCAGTTCCGGCTGGCAGAAGGCCTCCCCGGCGGCCGGATCCACCAGGGCGAGCCCCGCCTCCACGAGGCCCTGCCCGAAATCCACCGGATGGGCCTCGTCGGCCGCCCGGAGGCGCACCGACACCCTGCCCCAGCGATCCGCGCTCCCGCCGCCCCGGGCCAGAACCGGCTGGCCCGATCGGGCCTGGAGCCAGGCGAGGGCCTCGCCCCGGCGGGGCGGATCGTCGGGAAGGCGGATATCGGCGAGCTTCGCCGTGCGGCCCGAGGCCAGGACGAGATCGCCCGCGGGGTCGATCCCTTGCAGCCGGTCAGGCCAGGTTTCCTGTGGACAGGAGGACGGGCCGCGCGCGGCCCGCTCCTCGCCCGTGGCGGGCAGGATCAGCAGGGCCGCCCCGAGGGCGCAGGCAAGGGGGAGGCTCAATCCCGTCATGGGACGGGATCATACCCCTTTCCCGTCGAACGGCCATGCCGGCCGCGCGGGGCTTCTAGTGCTTTTCCTGATCGGGGCTGTGCTTCTGCGGCTTGTGGCCGCTCTGGCCCCCATGGTTGTGCTTGTTGTGGTCGCGGGTTTCCTGGTGGGTCGCGCCGCCCTGCCGGCCGATCTCCGGCGCGCCGTTCCCGTTCCCGTGAGCCCCATCGCCGTCCTGATGGCCCTCGATGCGGGTCTGGTTCGGATTGCTGCGGTTGCCTTTGGTGCTCATGACTTCTTCTCTTGCTGGCGCTTCTGGGCGCCGTTGCCGTCCTTGCCCTGCTTGGGCTGCTTGGCCTGGGTGCCCCGGGTGTTCGAACCGCCATGGCCCTCCTGGGGAATGCCCTCGGGGTTCGTTCGCGTGCCTGGAATGTTCTTCGTCATGGTCAAATCCTGCAAGATCCTGATGGGACGGACGCTTACCAGCGGATCACCACGACCCTCTGGCTGCCGTTGGCGAGTTCCACCGCCTCGACGCCTTCGGCCTTCGTGTCCTGCGCATTGGCATCCTCGACGATCTCCACCTCCACCACGTTCGCCGCGAAGGCTTCGTCCACCTCGGCGACGCACAGCAGGGTGTCGGGAGGAAGATTCTCCACCTGCTTCAGGAACTCTCGAAGGGTTTGGGCCATGGGATGTCTCCGTTCCCTTCACAAACCGATCCGGCCATGGGGAGTTCCCCTCAAAACACTCCGGCAAGGCCAAGGCGCGCTCGGGCGCGGCGACGATCAAACAGCGAAAAAAAGCTGCGCTTCCAAGGCCCGCTGCCTGATCCGGCGCGAGGGGTCTGGTCCCGTCCCGCTGAGCGTGCTATCCCGTGCCTCGTGCGGTCCCGTAGCTCAGCAGGACAGAGCAGCGGTTTCCTAAACCGAAGGTCGGAAGTTCGAGTCTTCCCGGGATCGCCAATTAAACCTTTGTAGCTGTTCACCTTTCTGCTCCATCTGTGCTGCCGTAGCAGCAGGGTTTGACACTTTCAGGCGTCGGGTTTGACAACCTTTGTG
>DATHAU010000192.1:0-14224 GCA_035296545.1 Microvirga sp. | reverse complement strand
GTCGCGCCGATGATCGTCATCCCCCTCTGCCCCGACCTGCCCGCCTGCCGGAGCGCCTATGAGCGGATCACCGGCGTGCAGGTGGATGACGGGGAAGGCGGCTAGATCCCTATGACAGGGTGCGCCCGCGCAGCACCTCTTCGACGATCCGCGCCGCCCGCTCGCTCGGAGCCTCGTCCCCGACCTGCATGAGATGGTCGAGCCGCTCCAGGGCCTGCGCCTGCTTCCGCCGCTCGGGGGTATCCGACAGGAGGGGCAGCAGGGCCGCCGCCAGGGTTTCGGGGGTGCATTCCTCCTGGATCAGCTCCGGGATCGCGTTCTCGCCCAGGACGAGATTGGTCAGCACGATGGACTGCGCCTTGATGAGGGGCCGCAGGATCAGGGCCTCCAGGCGGGACACCTTGTAGGCCACCACCATGGGAATGCCGGAGAGCCCCAGCTCCAGGGTGACCGTGCCGGAGGCGGCGAGCGCCGCGTCCGCGCGCCGGAAGGCGCTCCACTTGGCGGCCTCGCCCCGCACGATGCGCGCCTTCACGCTCCAGGGCGCGGCTCGCTGCTCGATCTCGTCCGCCAGATGCGCCACGGCGGGAATCGTCACCTCGAAGGGTCGCGCCGAGCGCTTCTCCAGCAGGGCCAGGGCCTCCCCGAAGCCGTCCATGAGCCGGCCGACCTCCGTGCGCCGACTGCCCGGCAGGACGAGGAGCCGCGCCGGGCCCGCCGCGCGCAGATCCCTTTCGCCCTCGGCGGGCCGCAGCTCGTGGATGCGCTCGATGAGGGGATGGCCCACATAGGTGGTGGGCGGGCCGCCCAGGCGCCGGTGCGCCTCCGGCTCGAAGGGCAGCAGGGCCAGGAGGTGGTCCACATAGGCGCGCATCTTGGCCGCCCTGCCCGGCCGCCACGCCCAGACCGAAGGGCTCACGTAATCGACGATGGGAATGCCGGGCGCGCGCCGCCTCACGGCCCTTGCCACCCGGTGCGTGAAATCCGGGCTGTCGATGATGACGAGAAGATCGGGCCTCGCGGCGACCGCGGCGTCCGCTGTGAGGCGGATGCGGTTGAGCAATGTGGGGAGCCGTCCGGCCACGGCCACGATGCCCATCACGGCGATGTCTTCGAGGGGAAACAGGCTCTTCAGCCCCTCGGCCGCCATCGCATGGCCGCCGACGCCGCCGAAGCGCAGGCGCCCGCCGCCCGGCCTCGCCTTGAGGGCCCGCATGAGCTTCGCGCCGAGCTGGTCGCCGGACTCCTCCCCCGAGACGATCCAGATGGTCTGCGGCCCCGCCTCAGCCACCGCGGGGCTCCATCCAGGGCAGGTCCACCGCCGCCAGGAACAGGCCGAGGCGGTCGGCTTTCCTCAAGGTCTCCTCCTGCTCCAGGACGAAGGTCGAGCCTGCCCCGATGGCAATGCCCGACAGGCCCGCCCCCGCGGCCTCGGCCACGGTCCTGGGGCCGATGGTGGGCATGTCGACGCGCAGGTCCTGGCCCCTCTTGGCCGCCTTGATCAGCACCCCGCCCTCTTTGCTCCGGCGAAGGCCGAACCAGGATTGCCGCAGGCCCCTCACCCGCCGCAGCATCCCGTCGGTGCCCTCGGGCCCTTCGATGGCCAGAACATGCTGGCGGGCGACCACAGCGGCCTGGCCGATGTCGAAAGCCGACAGGGAACCCAGGAGATCGAGCCCCATGGCGATGGCCCGGCGGTCGTCCGCGCCCGGCTCCACCGACCCGCACAGGGAGCGGGGCGCCAGGAGTTCGGGCGCAAGCTCATGGGCTCCCACCACCCGGTGCCCGCGCTCCTCCAGCAGCATCACCGCGCCGCGCAGCACCTGGTCGTCGCCCCGGGTGATGACCTCCCTCACCTCCTGCCGGTTCCGCAGCAGGGAATAGGCGCCCAGGAGCGCCGAGAAGCCCGGACGGCGCACGGCCCCCACCAGGGACACCGCCCCGGGACGCCACCCTTCCAGGGTGCCCATGATGGATTTCAGGTCGAGCAGGTCGACGCTGGCGTGGCTCCGGCGGCGCAGCTCCGGGGAGGCGAAGCCCCGGAAGGCCAGGACGCGGTAGTCCTGCCCCGTCCTCTCGAGATGCTTCACGAGCTGGACCGGAAGCTGCCCGGACCCGGCGAGAATCGCAATCGGGCCGCTTGCGGTCATCTCGGCGTCATCCGGCCGAACCGACCGGGTCCCGGGGCGTGCAGATCGCCCGGTCCTTGCCCTCGCGGATGAAGTCCAGGATCTCGTGCACGAAGGGATGGCTGCCGAATTCCGCCGCCACGTCCTCGACCCGCTCCGACAAGGTGCCCTCGTCGGCAAAGAGCAGGCGATAGGCGCGCCGGATGTCGTGGATCTGGTCGCGGGTGAAGCCGCGCCGGCGCAGGCCGATGATGTTGAGGCCCGCCAGATGCGCCCGGTTGCCCATGGCCATGCCGTAGGGAATGAGATCGTTCTCCAGGCCCGACATGCCGCCCACGAAGGCGTGGGAGCCGACGCGGGCGAACTGGATCACGGCGGAGCCGCCGCCGAAGATCACGAAATTGCCCACGGTCACGTGGCCCGCCAGCATCACGTTGTTGGACAGGATGCAGTCGTTGCCCACCTTCGTGTCATGGCCCACATGGGAGCCGGCGAGAAACGCGCAGCGGTCGCCCACGACGGTTCTCAATCCGCCGCCCGCGGTGCCGGGATTCATGGTCACGCCCTCGCGGATCATGCAGTCGGCGCCGATCTCCAGGGTGGAGGATTCGCCCCGATACTTCAGGTCCTGCGGCATGTGCCCGATGGACGCGAAGGGGAAGATCCGCGTGCGGGGGCCGATGGTGGTGCGGCCGGCCAGGGCCACGTGGCTGAGGAGATGACAGCCCTCGCCGAGCTCCACCTCCGGCCCGACCGTGCAGAACGGGCCGATGGTCACGCCCGGTCCGAGCTTCGCCCCGTCCTCGACGACGGAAGTCCGGTGAATCACGGTCTCCATCAGTCGAGCACCAGCATGGCGCTGACCTCGGCCTCGCAGACCAGCGCCCCGTCCACCTTCGCCTCGCCCTTGTACCACCACATGTTGCGCCGGTTGTTGAGCTTGCGCATGTGGAACTCGACCCGGTCGCCCGGCTCCACGGGCTTGCGGAACTTCGCCTTGTCGATGGTCATGAAAAATACCTGTTTCGGCTTGGTCTGCTGCGCCATTTTCGCCGCCACGCAGATGGCCCCGGCCGTCTGAGCCATTCCCTCGACCAGGAAAACGCCCGGATAGATCGGGCGCGTCGGGAAATGGCCGGTGAATTGCGGCTCGTTGAAGGTGACGTTCTTGATGCCGATGCAGGAATTGTCGCCGTCGATCTCGATGATCCTGTCGACCAGGAGGAACGGGTAGCGGTGCGGCAGCAGTTCGAGAACCCGCATGATGTCGGCGCTTTGAAGCGTGGTGGGCGCTTCGGACATGACTTGAAACTCCGGATGCTCCTGGGCGTGGCGGCAGGCTACGAAGCTACGCCATCGTCCCTGGCGGAATCGCTGGAATCGCTCTGAGATGCAAGCTTTTTCAAAGCGGTGATCTCGCGAAACCACTCGCGCATGGGCCGGGCCGGAATGCCGCCCCAGCGGGCCCCGGGCGGCACGTCGCCGTTGACGCCGCTGGTGGCGGCGATCTGCGCGCCCGCGCCGATCCGCACATGCCCCTTGACCGCGACCTGTCCCCCGATGGCCGCGAAATCCTCGACCGTCGTGGAGCCCGCGATCCCGACCTGGGCCACGATCACGCAATGGCGGCCGATGACCACGTTGTGGGCGATCTGGACCAGGTTGTCGATCTTCGTTCCCTCGCCGATCACCGTATCGCGGCTCGCACCCCGGTCCACGGTGGTGTTGGCCCCGATCTCCACATCGTCCTGGATGATGACGCGCCCGACCTGGGGCACCTTCAGGTGCCCCTGCGGCCCCATGGCGAAGCCGAATCCGTCCTGCCCGATGCGCACGCCAGGGTGAAGGATGACCCGGTTGCCGATGAAGGCATGGGTGACGGTCACCTGGGCCGCCAGGGAGCAGTCCCGGCCGATCTTGACGTGGGGCCCGATGACCGAATGGGCGCCGATGAGGGTTCCCGCGCCGATCTCGGCATAGGGCCCGACCACCGCCCCGGGATCGACCTTGACCCCATGCTCGAGGCGGGCTGCGGGATGGACGAAGGAGCCGGGCGAGATGCCCGTGGCGGCAAACGAGGATTCCGGCCGCAGGGCGGAGGGAAACAGCAGGCCGAGCACCCCCGCGAACACCCGGTAGGCCTGGGGCGTCACGATGGCGACCGTGCCGGGCGGGACCTTGGCGGCGTAGCGGGGCGTGACCAGGCAGGCCCCGGCGCGGGTCGCCTGCAAGGCCGCCCCATAGGCCGGATTGTCCATATAGGCGAGATCGCCGGGGCCCGCGCTCTCAAGCGGGGCGACGCCGCGAAGCAAAAGCTCCCCGTCGACGCCGTCGGGGAGCGCTGCCTTCGCCATCTCCGCCACCTGACGCAAGGTAAGCGCCTGGATCTGCGGAAAGAAGTTCGTTTCTGTCATGAAAGAAGCGAGGGCGCCTCTGCGGCGCCCTCCCCCATCAGAAGCGTGTGCCGCCCGAGAAGCGGAAGGCCTGGGTCCGGTCGGCGCCGATGCGGACGCCGTTCGGGCCGAGGATTCCCTCTTCCTTGGAAAGAGCGAAGGCATAGTCGAAGCGGATCGGACCGAGGGGCGAATTCCACAGGAGAGAGGCGCCGACCGACGAACGCAGCTTCTTGCTGTCGAACACATTGATGCAGTTCTGCGGGATATCGGTCGTGGGATCCACGGTGCAGCCGCCGACGGGATCCAGGATGCTGCCGCCGCCCGCGTTGAAGCGGGTCGGTCCCTCGTAGCCGTACAGCGTACCGGCATCGGCGAACACGGCGCCCTTCAGGCCCAGATCCCGCGGCAGGCCGAAGATCGGGAACTGCACTTCGAGCGATCCGCCGAAATAGGTGGTGCCGCCGACAGCGTTGCCGTTGACGTCGAGGCTCGAAATGTCCCGCGGACCGAGGCCGTTGGTGGCGAAGCCGCGCACGAGCGAGGGGCCGATGAAGAACTGGTCGACGATGCGCAGGCTGCCGCCGCCGAGGTTGTCGTCGTCGTCGCCCCATCCGATGATGTGGCCGCCCTGGACGCGGGCGATGCCGACGATGTCCTCGAACAGCTCGTAGTAGTAGCGGGCGTCGCCGGTGGCGCGGAAGTACCGGGAATCGCCTCCCAGCCCTGCGAAGTCCGTCTTCGCCTCGGCGTAGAAGCCGTTGCGCGGGTCCTTGGTGCTGTCGAGGCTGTTGTAGTTGAAGGTCAGACCCGCAAGGGAGGTCAGCGTCTTGCCTTGCGATTCCTTGATCGCCAGGGAGGCCTCGTAGTTGCCCTCGCAGAACCGACGGGAGGCGACTTCGCCGGGATCCCCCGTCGCGAGACCGCCGCCCACGAGCCTGGTGTAGCCGGGGATCGGCACGGAGCAGTCGTTGAAGGGCTGCTTCGCGTCGTTCGGGATCTCAAGCTCCTGCTGGAACAGGGAGTAGCGCAGGGTGAGGGTGAATTCTTCCGTGAAGGGCAGGCCCAGGCGGAGCTGACCGCCGGTCACCCGGTTCTCGTAGCGGGAATACTTGGTCTGGTCGCTGAACTTGGAGAACAGGTCGATGCCCGCCGCCATCCGGTAGCCGAGGAAATACGGCTCGGTGAAGGAGAAATCGATGCCGTTGCTGCGCTGGCCCAGCTGGCCCGCCAGGCGGACATACTGGCCGCGGCCGAGGAAGTTCGACTCGCTGACCGCGATCTCGCCGATGAAGCCGTCGTTGGTCGAGTAGCCGCCGGAGATCGAGAAGGCGCCGGTGGACTGATCCTCCACGTCCACGTTCACGACGACGCGGTCGGGGGAGGAGCCGGGCTCGTTGGAGACGCGGACGCGCTTGAAGTAGCCCAGGTTGTTGAGCCGGCGCTCGGCGCGGTCGAGGAGCACCCGGTTGTAGGCGTCGCCCTCGCCCAGTTCGAACTCGCGGCGGATCACGTAGTCGCGGGTGCGGCTGTTGCCGCGCACGTTGATGCGCTCGATGTAGATGCGGGGACCGTCCTCGACCACGTAGCCGAGATTGATGGTCCGGGTCGCCGGGTCCCGGGTGCCGACCGGGCGCACCAGCGCGAAGGGATTGCCCTGGCGGGCGACCCTGGTGGTCATGTTCTGCAGCGACTTCTGCACCGCGTCGGCGTTGTAGACCGAGCCGGCGGACGTGGTGATGCTGCCGCGCAGGGCCTCCGCGTCCACGCCCGGAAGGCGGGAATCGACGCTGATGTTGCCGATGCGGTACTGCTCGCCCTCCTCCACAGCGATGGTGACGATGTAGCCGCCCGCATTCGGGTCGAAGGTCACGTCGTTGGAGACGATCCGGAAGTCGGCATAGCCGTTCTTGAGGTAGTAGCGGCGGATCAGCTCGAGATCGCTGGCGATCCGGTCGGGATCGTAGACGTCCGAGGTCTTGAGGAAGCTCAGGAGGTTGGTCTCGGTGGTCTGCATGACGCCGCGCAGGCGGCCCGAGGAAACCTGGTTGTTGCCGACGAAGCGGATCTCCTTCACGCCCGTCTTGTCGCCCTCGACGATGGTATAGACCACGTCCACGGTGCCGTTGGGCAGGTCGACGATGCGCGGCGTCACCTGGGCGAGGCCGCGGCCGGAGCGGCGGTAGGCCTCGAGGATGCCCTGGACGTCCGCATCCACGGTGGCCTGGTTGTAGGGCGTACGGGCCCTCACCTGGAGATTGGCCTCGATCTGGGCCTTCTCCACCCGCCTGTTGCCCTCGATGGCAACGCGGTTGATGAGGGGACCCTGAGCGGCGACGGCGCGGCGATTCCCGCGGTTCGTCTGCTGAGCGAGAGCGCCGTCCGCAGCGGCAAGACCGGCCATCAGCGCGCTCATGGCGATTACTGCGGTGGCGGCCGATTTCTTCCGGCGTAGCGTGGTCGTCGACATCATCAACTGGCCCGTTCTTTACAACTTTTACATCGCGGGTTTCCCCGCAGGCTTGAGACAATGGTCCCAGACCTTATCGGTGCGGTTCCGCTTGTACAAACTTTCACCGTCCTTGCAAACGGCTCATTCCCCAACCGGAGGGCGATTTTTACCCTGCGTGGCGTCCTTGTCACGTTCCAGGGGCGAGAAAACTTGTGCCAAGGTGAACAAGATCATTCCAAGTGGCGAACAGCATGAGCATGGCCACGATGGCGAATCCGATCCTGAAGCCGATTTCCTGGGCCTTCTCGCTCAAGGGTCGTCCGCGAACC
Source organism: Microvirga sp. (assembly GCA_035296545.1). Lineage (GTDB taxonomy): Bacteria > Pseudomonadota > Alphaproteobacteria > Rhizobiales > Beijerinckiaceae > Microvirga. The sequence goes on along the minus strand of DATHAU010000192.1, from coordinate 6,921 downwards.
GCCTCGATGGCGTAGAACAGCAGATGCCCGCCGTCGAGCAGCGGAATGGGAAAAAGGTTAATGAGTCCGATGGACACGGACATGAAGCCGATCAGGCTCACGAGGCTGTAGACCCCGCCCAGGTCGAAGGCCGTTCCCGACACCCTGGCGATGCCGATGGGCCCCGAGAGCTGATCGGTGGATTCCCAGCCCAGAATCAGGCGGCGGATGAAGTTGAGGGTCCGGTCGACCAGGTTCCAGGTCTCGACCGCCCCCGCCTTCAGGGCGCCCCAGGCCGAATAGGACAGGCGCCTGACGGAGGCGGGATCCCTGGAGGCCTCCACCCCCAGCCGGCCGATGCGCTGCTTTCCGAAAGGCGTCGACCGCAGGTCGAACTCCGGAGTGGCGTTCAGGGCCACCGTCTGGCCGGCCCGCTCGACCGTGAAGGCCAGAACCTCCCCGCCGCTGGAGCTGACGAGGCGCACCATGTCCTCGAAGGCGTCGATGCTCCTGCCGTTGATGGTCAGGACCCGGTCCTTGGCCTGGAAGCCCGCCTTCTCGGCGGCGCTGCCCGCCTGAACCACCTCGATCCGCGGCTCGATGACGGCGCGGCCGTTCACGTAGTTGAAGCCGGCGAAGATGAGGATGGCCAGGATGAAGTTGGCGATGGGACCCGCCGCCACGATGGCGGCCCGCTTGGCCACATTCTTGTGGGGAAAACTCACCGCCCGCTGCTCGGGGGTCATCCCGTCGAGGTTCTCCTGGTCGGGAACGCTGGCCGCGTTGAGATCGCCGACGAACTTCACATAACCACCAAGGGGGATGGCAGAGAGCTTCCAACGGGTGCCGCGCTTGTCGGTCCAGCCGAAGAGCTCGCGGCCGAATCCGATGGAGAACGCCGTGACCCCGACGCCGCACATCCGACCGACCCAGAAATGGCCGAATTCGTGGACGAACACCACGACGGTCAGAACCACCAGGAAGGCGATCAGCGTCATCCCCAAGGAGCCGGTCGCCCCGCCGATCGTTGCAATCAAGTCCATCATCGTCCCTTTCACGCGCCTCTAGGGACGCGCCGTTTCAGCAGGATCCGCAATCAGCCGCCGCGCCGCCTGCCGGGCCTCATCGTCGATCGCCAGAGCATCCTCGACCGTGGCGGGCGCGCCGAGAGTTCTTCTCAGGAAGGTTGAACAGACCCTCTCAACCATCTCTGAGACATCATAAAATCCGATGCGACCGGCCATATAGGCTTCGACGGCGATCTCATTGGCGGCGTTCAGGATCGTCGGCATGGCCCCGCCCGACACGAGTGCGGCCTTGGCGAGCGACAGGCACGGGAAGCGCGCCTCGTCGGCCTTCTCGAAGCTTAAACGGCCAATCGCGGCAAGATCGAGACGGGGCAGGTCCATGGCCAGCCGGCCCCCGTCGCGCAGGGCATTGGCGATGGGCACCTTCATGTCCGGCAGGGCGAGCCCCGCCGTCAGGGCGCCGTCGCTCCACTGGACGAGGCCGTGGACGATGGCTTCCGGATGCACCAGCACGTCGAGACGCTCTGGCCCGAGGTCGAAAAGATGATGCGCCTCAATGAGTTCCAGCCCCTTGTTCATCAAGGTGGCCGAGTCGATGTTGATCTTCGACCCCATGGACCAGACCGGGTGGGCCGCGGCCTCCTTGGCGCCGGCCCGGGCGATCCGCTCCCGCGTCCAGGTGCGGAACGGGCCGCCGGTGGCGGTGATCACGGCCTTTTCCACATCCCGGTTCCGGCCTGCGGCAAGGGCCTGATCCAGGGCGTTGTGCTCGGAATCCACCGGCATGATCTCCGCCCCGAGACGGCGCGCGTCGGCCATGAAGGCTGCGCCGGCGCAGACCAGACTTTCCTTGTTGGCAAGGGCGATGCGCCGCCCCGGCTTGAGGGCGGCATGGGTCGGACGCAGGCCCGCGGTTCCGCTGATGGCGGCCAGGACCACATCCGCCTCGCGCTCCGCCGCCTCGATCACGGCCGAGGGGCCCGCGCCGCTCCCGATGCCGCTTCCCGACAGGGCCTGCCGGAGGGCTGCGCCGCCGCGCTCGTCGGCCAGGGCCGCGAACCGGGCCCCGAGGCGCCTTGCCGTCGCGGCCAAGGCCTCGGCGTCGCGCCCGCCGACCACGGCCTCGACCCGAAGCTCGTCCCTGTGGGCGAGAACGACCTCCGCCGTCGAGCGGCCGACCGAACCTGTCGCCCCGAGGATGGTGAGGGACCGCGCCATCGATCAGGCTTCTGCAAACCGGACGAGGATGAGCACGACGCCCATGATGAGGGCCACGGCCCAGAACCCGTCGAGCCGGTCCATCACGCCCCCATGGCCGGGGATGAGGTGGCTCGAATCCTTCACGTCGCAATGCCGCTTCAGGGCCGACTCGCCCAGGTCCCCGATCTGGCTCGCCACCGAGGCGATCAGGGACAGGATGATGGCGTTGCGCAGGCTGAACGGATGGACCAGCCCGAGCCGCTGCGCCCCCCAGGCCACGAGAAACCCGGCAAGGGCCGCCGCGAGAAGCCCTCCGACGAAGCCGGACCAGGTCTTCTTGGGGCTGACCGCCGGGAAGAGCTTCGGGCCGCCCAGCGCCCTTCCGGTGAAATAGGCGGCGATGTCGGTGGCCCAGACCACGGCGAACATCCACAGGAGGCCCACCAGGCCGAGATTGGGATGCGCCCGCACGATGGGCGGCACGAGGACGATGACCGCCGCATAGACAAAGCCGGAAGCGGCCCAGAGCCTGCGGTTCGTCCCCTGCGCGAGAAGCGAACCGACGGCCAGAAAAGCAAGAGCGCAGGCGACGGTGGCCCGGAAACCGGCGTCGGTGAGGAGGAGGACGGTGAGGGCGGCAAGGCCGAGGCCGAACACGACCTGCACCGGGCGGCGGGGCTCCACCCCCGTCATGTTGGTCCATTCGGCCATCATGGCGATCCCGGCGGCGAGCCAGAACAAGGCGAACAGCCAGCCGCCCTGATAGGCCGCCAACAGGGCCACGGCGATCATGACGATGCCGGACACGACCCTGGCGCTCAGCTCCTTCGAGGGCCCCCGCTTGGCGGGGGACGGCAGGGAGGACCCTTCATCCGCCACCATGGTCATCCCGCCCGCGCGCTCAGGCCGCCGAAGCGCCGTTCGCGCCGGCCGTACTCGTCGATGGCGGCCCTGAAGGTGGCGTCGTCGAAATCCGGCCAGAAATCGGGAAGGAAGACGAATTCGGAATAGGCGGTCTGCCAGGTCAGGAAGTTCGAGACCCGCTGCTCGCCCGAGGTGCGGATGACAAGATCGGGATCGGGAATGTCCCGGGTGTCGAGGGCGGCCCCGAGGGTCTCCATGTCGATGGCCGACGGATCGAGAACCCCCTCCCTCACCTTCTCGGCGAGCCGGCGCACGGCAGTCACGATCTCCTGGCGCCCCCCGTAGTTGAAGGCGATGACCAGGGTGAGGCCCGTGTTGGAGCGGGTCAGCTGCTCGGATTCCTCCAAGAGGACACGGATGTCCGAGGCCAGCCCCTCGCGCTCTCCGATGATCCGCACCCGGATGTTGTTGGCGTGCAGCTCCGCGAGGTCGTGGCGCACGAAGCGCTTGAGGAGGCCCATGAGGTCGGAGACCTCCTGGGCCGGGCGGCGCCAGTTCTCGGCCGAGAAGCTGTAGACGGTGAGGTAGCGGATCCCGAGATCCCCCGCGGTGCGCACGGCCCGGCGGATCGCCTCGACCCCCCTGCGGTGCCCTTCGAAGCGGGGCAGCCCCCTCTGGGCGGCCCAGCGGCCGTTTCCATCCATGATGATGGCCACATGGGCCGGCATTCCCCCGCCGCCTTCGTGGAAGGCATGGGTTGGAGCCGACAGCTTGGCTTCGCCGCTCATAGGTGATTTCCAGATGCCGCCTGAAGATCAGACGTGCATGATTTCTTTTTCTTTGGCCACCAGGAGGCTGTCGATCTCGGCCACGAACTGGTCGGTGGCCTTCTGGACCTGCTCCGCATCCCGCTTGCCGTCATCTTCGCTGATGGCGGAGTCCTTCTCAAGCTTCTTGAGCAGGTCGAGGCCGTCCCGGCGGACGTGGCGGACGGCGACGCGCGCCTCTTCGGCGTATTTGTGCGCGACCTTCACCATCTCCTTGCGGCGCTGCTCGTTCATCTCGGGGATGCGCAGGCGGATCACCTGGCCCTCGGTCTGCGGGTTGAGGCCCAGGTCGGATTCGCGGATCGCCTTCTCCACGGCGGACACCATGCTGCGATCCCACACCTGGACGCTGAGCAGGCGCGGTTCCGGCACGTTGACGGTGGCGACCTGGGTGATCGGCATGGCGGAGCCGTAGGCGTTCACCTGGATCGGATCGAGCAGGTTCGGCGAGGCCCGCCCGGTGCGCAGGCTGCCCAGGTCGTTCTTGAAAGCATTGATCGCGCCTTGCATGCGGCGCTTCACATCGGCGAGGTCAAAGGTCATTGCCATTGGATCTTTTCCTTACGCGAACTCTTTCAACGGGATTAAGCCTCCCAGGGTCCAGCATCAAGGCCCTTGGATCAAGGGGCCACGACGGTGGACGGGACTTTGCCCTGAAGAAGAGCCGTGACGGAGCTGGGAGCATGGACCGATCCGACGATGATCGGCAGCCTGCTCTCCCGGGCGAGCGCGAAGGCGGCCGTGTCCATCACCTTGAGGTCGCGGGCGATGGCCTCGTCATGGGTGAGCCGGTCGAAGCGAATCGCATCCGGGTCCTGCTTGGGATCGGCCGAATAGACGCCGTCGACCTGGGTCGCCTTGAGGACCGCGTCGCAGCGAAGCTCGGCCGCCCGCAGGACGGCCGCCGTATCGGTGGTGAAGAAGGGATTGCCGGTGCCGCCGGCCAGAACCACCACCTGCCCCTTGTCCAGGTGATGCAGGGCGGGCTGGCGGGCATAGGTCTCGCAGATGCTGGGCATCGACACGGCCGACATGGTGCGCGCATCGACGCCCGCCGCGTTCAGGGCCGTCTCGATGGCAAGCGAGTTCATGACCGTGCCGAGCATCCCCATGGAATCCGCCGTGGGGCGGTCGATCCAGCCGGCGGCGCTCATCCTGGCCCCGCGGATGATGTTGCCGCCGCCGATCACCAGGGCGATCTCGAAGCCGGCGCGGGTGGCTTGGGCCAGGTCCTCCGCCAGCCCGGACAGGGTCTGGGGATCGAGCCAGTAGCCGTCAGGGGCCATCAGGGCCTCGCCGGAGAGCTTTACCAGAACGCGCCGAAACCGTGCCATCGCCGGACCCCTCTCTACAAACCCTCTCGTGAAAACGGCGGCTGAAGAGCCGCCGTTCTGTTCGGGCTGGTTCAGGCCTTGCCGCCCGCCGCCGCAGCCACCTCGGCCGCGAAGTCCGGAGCTTCCTCCTTGGCGATGCCCTCGCCGAGGGCGAAGCGGACGAAGCTCTTGAGGGCGACCGGCTTGCCGGCCTTCGACTCGGCTTCCTTCAGGACCTGGGTCACGGTCTTGGAGGGATCGTGCACGAAGGGCTGCTCCAGGAGGGTGACCTCCTTGAAGTAGCTCTTGAGGCCGCTCTCGACGATCTTCTGCATGACGTGGTCCGGCTTGCCGGCGTTCTTGTCCCGCAGAATGGCGCTCTCGCGCTCGATGGTGGCCTGGTCGACGCCGGATGCGTCCAGCGCCACCGGGTTGGTGGCGGCCACGTGCATGGCGATCTGGCGGCCGAGCGTGCCGAGAACGGTCACGTCGCCCTCGGATTCCAGCGCCACGAGAACGCCGATCTTGCCGAGGCCCTCATGGACCGCGTTGTGCACGTAGGACGAGATCACGCCCTTGGACACTTCGAGCTTGGCCACGCGGCGCAGGGACATGTTCTCGCCGATGGTGGCGATCAGCTCCTGCAGGCGGTCCTTCACGGTCGTCGGCGAGCCGGGGAAATGGGCGGCCTCCAGGGATTCCAGGGTGCCGTTGCCCATGAGGGCGATCTTGGCGGCTTCGCGCACGAAGGCCTGGAACTGGTCGTTGCGGGCGACGAAGTCCGTCTCGGAGTTGACCTCGAGGATGGTGGCCGTGCGCCCGGAGGACTCGACCGCCACCAGACCCTCGGCGGCCACGCGGCCGGCCTTCTTGGCGGCCTTGGACAGGCCCTTCTTGCGCAGCCAGTCGACCGCGGCCTCCATGTCGCCGTTCGACTCGGCGAGAGCGGTCTTGCAGTCCATCATGCCGGCGCTGGTCGTCTCGCGCAGCTCTTTCACCATCGCAGCGGTAATGTTCGCCATGGCTGATCCTTTCACGGGTTCATGCATAGAGGGAGCCCGGCGCTCGCGGAACGCCGGGCTCGATCCTCGTTCAGAGCGGCGCAGCAGGGGGCTGCGCCGAAGGGCTTCAGGCAGCAGCAGCCTCGATCATCGAACGGGCCTGGTTGAGCCAGCCGTCGCGCTCGACGCGGCCGTTGAGCTTCAGGTCCTTGTCGAGCTGGGCGACGTCGTCCGGCTGCATGGCGGCCATCTGCCAGTAGTGGAAGATGCCGGCCTCGTTGAGCTTCTTTTCGAGCTGCGGGCCGACGCCGTTCAGCTTGGTCAGGTCGTCCGGCGCGCCGCGGGGGGCGGCCAGGCGCTCGAACTGCTCGCCCTCGTAGGCGGGCACGGGGGCCGCGTCGTTGGCCGGCAGGTCTTCGACCATCGGGCTCTCGGACTCGCCGAGATCGATGCCCATGGCCCCGGCGCCGCGGGAGATGCCGTCGAGGGCGGCGCGGGCGATCAGGTCGCAGTAGAGCGAGATCGCGCGGCCGGCGTCGTCATTGGCCGGGACCGGGAAGGTGATGCCGTCCGGATCGCAGTTGGTGTCCACGATGGCGGCCACCGGGATGCCGAGGCGCCGGGCCTCCTGGATCGCCAGCTGCTCCTTGTTGGTGTCGATGACGAAGATCAGGTCGGGCGTGCCGCCCATGTCCTTGATGCCGCCGAG
>DATHAU010000191.1:0-3780 GCA_035296545.1 Microvirga sp. | reverse complement strand
CGCCCGGGGCGGCCTTCGGACGGGCTTCATTCCAGCTCGAAGGGAAGCTCTCACCCGTGGCGACACCCTCCGCTGTCATCCCCGCGCAGGCGGGGATCCATCACCACGACGGTGGGAGGAAGGGCGGGACCGTCTGCGCCTTCTCCTGGATCGTCAGCGGTTATGGATCCCGGGCTCCGCTGCGCGGCCCCGGGATGACAGGCGCCTTTCCTCTCCCGCAGGAGACGGTTCTTAGCCGACGATCTCGTTGCCCGAGAAGAACTGGGCGATCTCGATCCTGGCGTTGTCGATGCTGTCGGAGCCGTGCACCGAGTTCTCGCCGATGGACCGGGCGTAGAGCTTGCGGATCGTGCCCTCGGCGGCGCTCTCCGGGTTGGTGGCGCCCATGATCTCGCGATAGCGCAGCACGGCGCTCTCGCCTTCCAGCACCTGCACGACCACCGGGGCCGAGATCATGAACTCCACGAGTTCGCCGAAGAAGGGCCGCTCCTTGTGGACCGCATAGAAGGTCTCGGCCTCGCGGCGGCTCATGCGAATGCGCTTCTGCGCCACGATGCGCAGGCCCGCCTTCTCGATGACGGCGTTGACGGCGCCGGTCAGGTTCCGCTCCGTCGCGTCGGGCTTGATGATGGAGAAAGTGCGCTCGATGGCCATGACAACCTGCTCTTTGGGAGAAAATGAAAGTGCCGCGCTTATAGCCCCCGGCCCCCCTGCCCTCAAGGGTCTTTTCGCGCCTGCGAAGGCTTCCCCTGCGGCACGGCTTGGAAAGCTTGGCCGCGTCCCCTAGTCTTCTCCCGATCGGTCCAGTGAAGGCCGAATACAGGGAGCAAACCATGAAATCTCTCAGCCTTGCCGTTGTCGGTCTCTGCCTGCTGGCGGGAGCGGCCCAGGCCCAGTCCCAGGACCCCAGCGGCACCTATCTGAGCGAGAGCGGCGACACCCGGGTGAGGATCGCCCGCTGCGGCTCGGCCTATTGCGGCACCATCGTGGCCGTGCAGGGGGAGGCCAAGGACGTGAACAACCCGGACGCGGGCCTCAAGGGCCGCAACCTCGTCGGCATCCAGATGATCTCCAACATCCAGCCCGCGGGCGCGGGCTTTTCCGGGCAGCTCTACAACTACAAGGACGGGAAGACCTATACGGGCAAGATGAGCTTCGAGGGCAAGGCCATGCAGCTCTCCGGCTGCGTGCTCGGCGGCCTGATCTGCCGCTCGCAGACCTGGACGAAGATCAATTAGGGAGGAGAAGGGCGCAAAAAGTCCACGGCGGCGCTCGCAGGGATCAAGGCTGCGGTGGATAACGAACGCACACCTCCAGACACCAAACACACTTGAAGTTATATCGATACGATGTCGTTTCGAGTGCTCTGGAGATCTATCATGGTGAGATATGTCTTGGCCGTTGCTCTTGCTGTCGCAGGCGCGGGTACGGTGCAAGCTGCAGAGTGCACGCCGTCCCTCTACGGCCGCTGGGAGGACGCCATGCGCGAGGCGGCGCAACTTCATCGTGAAGTCATCAGACTTCGGCTCAAGGAGCCTGATCTCAACACCAAGTGCCGGTTTGTGAGGTCGGTTGCAGAGATCACCAAGGCTGGACGAGAGTACTTTTCAGCTTGCGATCCCATCAACGAAGCCCGGATCAATGTCGTGCTTCAGCAAGCGAGCGATACCTTGTCCAAGCTCGATCCGCCGGACTGCTCCAAGTCCCTGACGGCGGGAAAGCGGAAATAGGCCCCTGAGCCCTATTTCCGCTCACGATTCCGGATCGATCTGTTCATCCTTGGATGAGGAGCGGTGGCTTACCGCGCCCGCTGCCCGAACAGCACGGCCTGCACCGCCGGGTCGGCCATGTCGTTCTTGGGCCGGTCCTCCAGGCTGACGGCGAGGCCCCTCTGGACGGCGGGGCGCGCGAGCAAGGCGTCCAGCCAGCGCTTCACGTGCGGGAAATCCTCGATGTTCTGGCCCTGGCGCTCCCAGAGCTTCGCCCAGGGAAGGATGGCCATGTCGGCGACCGAATACTCGCCCGCCACGAATTCCCGGTCGGAGAGGCGCTTGTTCAGCACCCCGTAGAGCCGGTTGGTCTCGTTGGTGTAGCGCTCGATGGCGTAGGGCACCTTTTCCGGCGCGTAGATGCGGAAATGGTGCGTCTGGCCCAGCATGGGGCCGAAGCCGCCCATCTGCCAGAAGAGCCATTGCTCCACCTCGACCCGGCGGCGCTCGTCCCGGGGATAGAACTGGCCGGTCTTGCGGCCGAGATATTGCAGGATCGCGGCGGATTCGAACACCGAGATGGGCTGCCCATCCGGCCCGGCGTGATCGACGATGGCGGGCATCTTGTTGTTGGGCGAGATCGCCAGGAACTCGGGCTTGAACTGGTCGCCCTTGCCGATGTTCACCAGATGGATCGCATAAGGCAGCCCGCATTCCTCGAGCATGATGGTGATCTTCCATCCGTTCGGGGTCGGCCAGTAATAGAGATCGATCGGTTGCTGGGCGGAGGCCGCCATGACATGCCTCGTTTCGGTTGGTGGCAGGGGTCGTTGCAGGAAAGTTAAGCCACAAGTTCGGCCGCGACACCATCATGGAGGAGGGAATTTGGTGGAAAGGCCGCATGGCCGCCCTGCGGGCCTTGCATGTTCCAACATTTCGGATGAGATGGCCCCAAGCGCCCGACGGGGCGCCGATGGGGGAATGAGATCATGAACCGTCTTGTCAGCACCATGCTCGCCGCCGCCATGGCCCTGCCCCTGGCAGGCCCGGCGCAGGCCGCCGCGACGAAGGCCAAGAGGGAGCCGACCGCAGCCCAACTCGTCGCCCGGGAGCGCATGGGCAAGTGCAGCATCGAGTGGAAGGAAGCCAAGGCCGGCGGCAAGGTCGCGCCCGGGATGAAGTGGCCGCAGTTCTGGAGCGCGTGCAACAAGCGCCTCAAGGGCGGCACCAGCGCCTGAGGAACCGCCGATCCGGCATTTGCACCGTCGAACGCCGTCGCTGTCATCCCGGGGCCACGTCAGCGGAGCCCGGGATCCATACACGCTGACAGCGCAGGACCAAGCGCCGACGGTCCCGCCGCGCTCTTCCTCCCGCCGTCGTGGTGATGGATCCCCGCCTGCGCGGGGATGACAGGGGAGGACGCGACGAGATGCGAGGTCTCAAAGCTTCTTCTTGAAGCCCTCGTGGCTGCGGGAAAATCCCAGCCGCTCGTAGAAGCGGTGCGCGGCCCCTCGGGTCTTGTTGGAGGTGAGCTCCAGCAGGGCGGCCCCGTGGGCGCGGGCGTGCTCCTCGGCGAATTCCATCATCCGGGCGCCGATGCCGCCGGAGCGCCGGGCGGCCTTCACCTTCACGCTCTCCACCTTCACCCGCAGGGCCCCGCGGCCGGTGAGGTTGGGAATGAAGGTGAGCTGGAAGGTGCCCACCACCTCATCTCCATCGAGGGCCACGAACAGCCTGTTCTCGGGGCTGCGGGCGATGGCCGCGAAGGCCGCCTCGTAGGCCGGCCTGGTCTCCGGCAACCAGGCGTCTCCATGGGAGCCGAGTTCATCCTCCTCGTGCAGGCGGATGATGGCTTCGAGATCGCCCGCCTCGGCCTCGCGAATGAGCAGGCTGCTCATGCGGCGGCGCGGGATTCCATGGGCAGCATGGCCTTGGCGGCGGCAAAGCCCGGCAGGGCCTCCATGCGGCCCACCCATTCCTTCAGGGCAGGATAATCGGCCAGATCGACCCCGATGTCGCCCGCATAGGACACGACCCCGTAGAGATCGATGTCCGCGATGGTGACGCCCTC
>DATHAU010000190.1:0-2622 GCA_035296545.1 Microvirga sp. | reverse complement strand
CTGTCGGCTCGGCGGCAGGTGAGCGATCGACGGGCTCTGGAATGCCGAGTTTGGCGGCGAACAGCCTCTTTCCATAGGTCAGAAGCGTCGGCACGGCGTGGGTCATGTAGACGATCAACGGCAGGATCTCCTTATGGAGGCGCTCAGCCTCCGCGAGCGCTGCCGGCGTGTTCTGTTTGAACAGCTCGAACATCCGGACCTGGACCGGCAGACAGTCCGGGGCGGGGATCAGGCCGGCGCCGCCCGAGCGCATGAGAGCGGGGAATTCCTTGCCCCCATGCCCCCCGAACACGTCGAAATGGCCATCGGTTTCCTCGATGACCCGGGCGATATCCACGGAGTAGCCTTCGCCTTTGAGCACAGTGATGTTCGGATGGTTGCGCGCCAGGGTGACGAGACCCGGAACGGACAGGAAGACGTCGAGATTGACCGGGTTGTTCTGGATCCCGATGCCGAGGCCGTCCAGGCCTCCGGCAACCTGTCCGAAGAACTGGATCAACTGCTTCTCCGAGAAGCCTCTGATCGAAGGGGGCTGGAGAATGACCCAATCCGCTCCCGCCGCCTTCGCGGCCCGGGAGAAGGCGATCTGTCCGGCGATCGTGGGCTCGCCCACCGTCACCGCGTACGGGACGCGCCCGCCGATGAGTTCGCCCGCCAGCCCGACCAGTTCCAGGCGCTCGTTCACGTCCATCTTGTGAACCTCGGTCACGAGGCCGAGCACCGCGATGCCATGGGCGCCGGCGGCGATGCAATGCTCCACCTGGAGCCGCATCTGCTCGCGGTCGAGGCGGCCATCCCGGCCCCAGAAGGCATAAAGGATAGGATAGACACCGGAGTAGCGGCGGCGCTCGGGCATGGTGGGCCTCATGCAACGATATGGCTGAAAACGGATTCGTCGGGTTGAACCCCGTGGCCATGGCCGCTCGGGAGCCGGTAGAAGCCCGCCTCGCAGGCCATGTCTCCGGTCACGAAGCAAAGGTTCTTGTCGAAGATCGAGTGCTGGTACTCGTGGTAGGGGACGCGCTTGAGGGCGGCCGTCGCATGAAGGCTGGCGGCCATGAAGATGCCGATGCCGATGGAGGCGTGCGGGATCGTATCCACATGAAACGCATGGGCCATGCGGCCGATGTGCAGGAACTCCGTCACGCCCGTATGGCCCATCTCGGGCTGGATGATGCCCATGGCGCGCGCCTCGAACCGGGGGCGGTACTCGAAGACGGTCCGCCATTCCTCCCCGAGGGCCAGGGGCGTGCCGATCCCCCTCGCCACCGCCGCCTGCCCCTCCAGGTCCTCGGGTTCGCAGGGCGCCTCGGCGAAATAGAGGTTGTACGATTCCAGCTTGCGAATGAGCCGGACGGCCTCCGGCGCGGTAAACTTCCAGTGCAGATCGACCATGAGATTGACGTTGGGGCCGACCGCCTCGCGAAGCGCCGACATCTCCTGGACGATGCCGTCGTCGGACATGGCCGCCGCGAACTTGATGGCGTTGAAACCTTTCGCCACCCATTCGACCGCAAGGTCGCAGCGCTCCTGAAGACTCGCCTTCGGCAGGCCCGACACATAGGCGGGGATGACCGGGTGCCGCGCGCCGCCCAGGAGGCTTGCCAAAGGCTGCTGGGTGCATTGGCCGAACAGGTCCCAGACGGCGATGTCGACGCCGGCGAGGCTGTCGACATAGTATCCCCCGAAGAAGCCGCGCACCCGCATCAGGTCATAGAGATCCTCGTGAATGACCACCGGCTCGCCCGGATCGCGGCCGATCATGACGGGTCCGAGCACCTCGTCGATGATCGCCTTCACCGCCTGCGGCGCAACGATGCCGTAGGTTTCGCCCCACCCGACCTTGCCGCTTTCCGCCGTGACCTTGACCAGGACCGACATGTCGCTCGTCGGATAGATGGAGCGGTTGCCCCTGCGGATCAGGTATCCCTTCTCGTTGATGCGCTCGCCCTCGCGCAACGGCCCAAGATAGGGCACCTCGCGCGGGATGGAGACGATGAACGACTCCACCGAGCGGATGGCGTCGAGCCGGTTGGCTCTCGCAGGGGGCGAATGGGCGTTCATGATGGGTCTCGCGGGAGGTCGGGGATATAGGTCTTGAACAGGGAGCGCGCATCGCACACGAGGGCATCGAGTTCCTGGACATCGTGGGCGTCGAGCTTGGGACCTGCCGCCCGTGCAAGGGTAGACTCGAGAAGGCCCCGGCGCTGGAGAATCGCCTTGGTGGCCCGCACGCGGAACACCGCTTGGAACACGAGAACGGGAAGGCTCTCCCTGTAGAGCCGTCGCGCCGTGGTGCGATCGCCGCTTTCCCATGCGCGGACGAGTGCGACGTGAATGTCGGCGAGTTCGATGGCCGGCATGGTGCCGGCCGCTCCACGGGCGAGCTCATCGATGACGTAGCGCGCCCCGGCCCCGCCGAAGACCCCGTCGAGCCGCTCGCCCACGCGGCCCATGATGATCGAGACGTTCTGGCCGCAGGGAAGCGTTTCCTCCTTGACGAAGCGGATGGCTGGAACGAGTTCCACCACCTCAGCCACCTCGTCCGGCGAGAGGCCCGCCCCCATGGGCGCGGGTGCATTCTGCAGCATGATCGGGAGGTCCGTGCGCTCCCCGACCGCC
>DATHAU010000189.1:0-2381 GCA_035296545.1 Microvirga sp. | reverse complement strand
GCCGGGGCGACGTGGCGGTGTTCTTCGGCCTGTCCGGCACCGGCAAGACCACCCTCTCGGCCGACCCGAACCGCACCCTCTTGGGCGACGACGAGCATGGCTGGAGCCCCACCAGCGTGTTCAACTTCGAGGGCGGCTGCTACGCCAAGACCATCCGCCTCTCCCGGGAGGCGGAGCCCGAGATCTTCGCCACCACCGAGCGCTTCGGCACGGTGCTGGAGAACGTGATCGTCGATCCGATCACCCGCATCCCGGATTTCGACGACGCGTCGCGCACGGAGAACACCCGCTGCGCCTATCCCCTCGACTTCATCCCCAATGCGAGCCCCACCGGCCGCGCGGGCATCCCGAAGAACATCGTGATGCTCACCTGCGACGCCTTCGGGGTGCTGCCCCCCATCGCGAAGCTGACGCCCGCGGAGGCCATGTACCACTTCCTGTCCGGCTACACCGCGAAGGTGGCGGGCACCGAAAAGGGCGTGAGGGACCCCGAGGCCACCTTCTCCACCTGCTTCGGCGCGCCCTTCATGCCGCGACACCCCTCCGTCTACGGCAACCTGCTGCGCGACCTCATCGCCAAGCACTCGGTGGATTGCTGGCTCGTCAACACGGGCTGGACCGGCGGCAAGTACGGGGTGGGCCGGCGCATGCCGATCCGGGTCACCCGCCGCCTGCTCACCGCAGCCCTCGACGGCTCCCTGTCCCGGGCCGATTTCCGCCGCGATCCCTATTTCGGCTTCGCGGTGCCCACCTCGGTGCCGGGGGTCGAGCCGCATATCCTGTACCCGGTCAAGACTTGGGCCGACAAGGCGGAGTTCGCCCAGACCGCCAAGCGCCTCGTGGACATGTTCAACGAGAACTTCAAGCGCTTCGAGAGCCATGTGGATCCGGACGTGCGCGCCGCCGCGCCGCACATGTCGATTGCGGCCTGAGGGCCCGATGCCAACGCCAGCCAACGGCGGATTCCGGTCCGCCGTTTCGCCTTGAGGTTTTCACAGGATGGATGTTCTCGTCATCGGGGCCGGGGTTGTCGGCCTTGCCATCGCCCGGGCGATGGCGCTGCGCGGCCATGGGGTGATCGTGGCCGAGGCCACCGCCGGCATCGGCAACGGGGTCTCGTCCCGCAACAGCGAGGTGATCCACGGCGGCATGTACTACCCGTCCGGCTCCCTGCGCGCCCGCCACTGCGTCGCCGGGCGGCGGATGCTCTACGCCTTCTGCGCGAGCCACGGGGTGCCCCATGCCCGCTGCGGCAAGCTGATCGTGGCGACCAACGCCCTCGAGCAGTCCAAAATCGAGGGGATCTACGAGCAGGGCATCGCCAACGGGGTGGAGGGCCTGTCCTTTCTGACCGGCGAGGAGGCGACGGCGCTGGAGCCGAACCTCTCCTGCACCGGCGCCCTGCTGTCCGCCGAGACCGGCATCATCGACAGCCACGCCCTCATGCTGGCGCTTCAGGGGGACCTGGAGGCGGCAGGCGGCATGATCGCCTTCCGCGCCCCGGTGGAGCGGATCGCCAGGGTCGAGGCGGGGTGGAACGTTCATGTGGGCGGCCCTGATCCCACGGACCTGACCGTCGATGCGGTGGTCAACGCGGCGGGCCTCGGGGCGCAGGAGATCGCCCGCGCCACCGAGCTTTACCCGAAGGAGCGCGTGCCGCCCCTGGTGCTCGCCAAGGGCAATTATTTCGGCTGCCTGGGCCGGCCCGCCTTCTCGCGCCTGATCTACCCGGCGCCCGTGGACGGGGGCCTCGGCACCCACGTGACCCTGGATCTGGCCGGGCGCATGCGCTTCGGGCCCGACGTGGAATGGATCGACCGGGAGGCTTACGAGGTCGACCCGCACCGGGCCGAGAGCTTTTATGCCTCCATCCGCCGCTACTGGCCGGGGCTGCCGGACGGGGCGCTGGTGCCGGACTACGCGGGCGTCCGGCCCAAGCTCACGGGACCGGGCGAGAAGGCGGCGGATTTCATGATCGACGGCCCGGCGGAGCACGGCCTCGCCGGCCTCGTCCACCTCTTCGGCATCGAAAGCCCGGGCCTGACCTCGAGCCTGTCCATCGCGGAGGACGTGGCGGAGAGGCTGGAAGAGTAAAACACCTCGCCATCGTTCCGGGCTGCGCAAGAGAGCCCGGGATCGTCTTTAGGGCGCTGCGTTCTAACGACGATCCAGAACCGGCTTGTCATCCGCAAGGCGTTTCACTCACCCCCTGAAGAACAGCAGCGTCGTGAGCAGGAAGACCGGGACCAGGATGCCGCCGGACCAGAGCAGGTAGCCGAAGAAGCTCGGCATCTTCACGCCGCCTTCCCGGGCGATGGCGTAGACCATGAAGTTGGGGGCGTTGCCGATATAGGAGTTCGCCCCCATGAACACGGAGCCCG
>DATHAU010000188.1:0-5193 GCA_035296545.1 Microvirga sp. | reverse complement strand
CCTGGGCGAGCGCGACTGCTCCCTGCAGCGCCGCCACCAGAAGGTGTGGGAGGAAGGCCCCTCGCCTGCGCTGAACGTGGAAATGCGCGAGCGCATCGGGGGCATCGTGGCCAAGGCCATGCAGGAGCTGCAATATGCGGGCGCCGGCACCATCGAGTTCCTCTACGAGGACGGCGAGTTCTACTTCATCGAGATGAACACCCGCATCCAGGTGGAGCATCCCGTCACCGAGATGATCACCGGCATCGACCTGGTCAACGAGCAGATCCGGATCGCTGCGGGCTCCCCGCTCTCCGTCAAGCAGAGCGACGTGCGCATCGACGGGCACGCCATCGAGTGCCGGGTGAACGCCGAGCACCCGTCCACCTTCCGCCCCTCCCCCGGCACGATCAGCTACTTCCATCCCCCCGGCGGCCTGGGGGTGCGGGTCGATTCGGCCGCCTATCAGGGCTACCGCATCCCGCCGCACTACGATTCCCTCGTGGGCAAGCTCATCGTGCACGGGCGCACCCGGAACGAGTGCCTCATGCGCCTGCGCCGGGCCCTGGACGAGTTCGTGGTGGACGGCATCGAGACCACGCTCCCCCTCTTCCGCACCCTGGTGCGCAACCCGGACATCCAGAACGGCCAGTACGACATCCACTGGCTGGAGAACTTCCTGAAGACCGGCGGATTGGCGGACGGCGAGTAGGCTTGTTATACAATCCGGAGCTCTCTATCCTGGCCTGGGGTCGGAAAGGGAGCCCTGTCGCGAAGACAGGGCCGCTGGGGGACAATGCGTCGTTTTCTTCATGTCGGCTGCGGGCCCAAGCGCAAGAACCGGACCGTCGAGGCCTTTGCAGCCCCTGAATGGGAGGAGGTCACGCTGGACATCGACGAGAGCGTCAAGCCCGACATCGTCGACAAGCTGCCGGAACTCGCAAGCGTGGAAGCCGAAAGCTTCGACGCCGTGTACTCGGCCCACAACATCGAGCACCTCTACCCGCACGAGGTTCCCCTGGCGCTCGGCGCCATGCGGCGCGTTCTCAAGCCCGACGGGTTCGTGATCCTCACCTGCCCGGACCTGCAGGGCATCGGCGAAAGGCTGGCGGCGGGGGAGATCGACACGCCGATCTACACCAGCGGCCTGGGCCCGGTCTCGCCGCTGGACATGCTGTACGGGTTCAGGCCCGCCATGCAGGCCGGAAACCTCTACATGGCGCACCATACCGGCTTCACCCTGAAATCCCTCGGGGACGCCTGCGCGCAGGCGGGATTCGCCCGTTTCTACGGCTTTCGCCGCCCGGAGCGGCACGACCTCTGGGTCCTGGCGGCCAAGAATGCCGAAACCAGGGACGAGATCCTGGAACTCGGCAGAATCTACCTCCGGCCCGTCTGACTTCGCCCACCGGCTGTTCTATCTATGGCAGGGAGCCCGAATGATCGGACATGTTGGTGAATGAACCGGTCTCCCGACCACGCCATTGAGATCACTCCCGAGATTCTGCTGAAAGCCTATGCGGCTGGCATCTTTCCTATGGCGGAGGATGCGGAGGATCCGTCCCTGTTCTGGGTCGAGCCGCGGGAGCGGGGCATCATCCCCCTCGACCGCTTCCACGTGTCCAAGCGCCTGGCCCGCACCGTCCGGTCGGACCATTTCCAGGTCAGGGTGGACCGGGACTACGATGCGGTGATCGCCGGCTGCGCGGCCCCCGGCGCCGACCGGGAGAAGACCTGGATCAGCGGCCGGATCCGGGACCTCTACGGGGAGCTCTTCGACGCCGGCTACTGCCATACGGTGGAGGTCTACCGGGAGGGCCGTCTCGTGGGCGGCCTCTACGGGGTGCGCCTCAAGGGAGCCTTCTTCGGCGAGAGCATGTTCCACACGGAGCGGGACGCGTCGAAGGTGGCCCTGGTGCATCTGGTGGCGCGCCTGCGCCGCGGCGGCTTCTCCCTCCTCGACACCCAGTTCGTCACCTCCCACCTGGCCCAGTTCGGCGCCATCGAGGTGCCGCGGCTACGCTACAAGCAGATGCTGCGCGCCGCCATGGATCACGACGCGGAGTGGCATGCGTGGCCACGGGGGACGGTTCTCAGCGGCGAGGAGGCCCTAGCAGCCCTGTCGAGCCCCGGCGGCTTTTAGAGCACATTTTTGGTGAAGTGGATCCGGTTCACCGCGAAAAAGCGCGGGACGGCAGGGAAGAGAGCTGATTCCACTCCCGTGGCATCAGCTCTAGCGCTCCGGCGGCGGGAACATGGGTTGGACCGGGCGTCGCGCCGGCCCGGGCTGCAGGGGCTGCGCGGGCTGCAAGGGCTGCACTTGCCGGGGCGGAGCCGCATTGCCCGTAGGCGCGATGATGTCGCCCGGCCTTGCAGCCTCACCCCTGCGGCGGGGAGCGTCCTGCGGGATCGGGGGCAACGCCTCGACGGTCTCCTTGGGCTCGGGGATCACCTCCGTGCCGCCTTTGCAGTCGACCAGCCAGATATCGTAGACCGGGTGCTCGAGCCCGTGCAGGCCGGGGCTGGAGGCGAACATCCAGCCGGAGAACACCCGGCGGTTCTTGCCGTCGGCGCCGGCTTCCTCCACTTCGACGAATGAGGTGGTGTTCGGGTTTTCCGTGGGCGGCTTGGTGAAGCAGACGCGGGCGGTCATCTGGAGGGCGCCGAACTGAACGGTCTCATCCACCGCAAGCTCAAAGGAGACGATCCGCCCGGTGATCTTGTCGAGCCCCGAGAACACGGCCGTGGGGTTCTTGATCCGGTCCGCCTGGGCCGCACCGGCCCCGCCGATGACCGCCGCAGCCACCAGGGCAGCCCGTATCCATCCGAAATTCATGTCAATCCGCCCACGCCGGTCCTGTCGATCCCATCCGGCCAAGCGCGGCCGTCATGGGTTGCGGCAAGGCGATAACACGTGAACCATGATGGAAAAAGGGCAGGACGGGAAAGATGGCCCTGGGAATCCTATCGGTTAGGCTCCACGTCCGGATACCCCTCTCCGGGCGAGGCGAAAGGAACGTCATGAAGGAACCCCATGCGACAACCGACGCCGCCCGGCGCTCCTTAGGCTTCCTGTCCCTCCGGGAGACGATCGCCCTTGCCTCCCGCGGGGTCACGGTGCCCGATCCCAATTCGGTACTGGTCTCGCCCGGCGTGATTCTCGGCGCAGGCGTCGTGCTCTGGCCGAACGTGATCCTCCAGATCTCGGCGGGAGGCCACATCGCCATCGGGGCGGGAAGCGCCGTCTTTCCGGGCACCCGCATCGTTGCCTCAGGCGGGTCGATCGCCGTGGGATCAGACGTTGAGATCGGCGAGGAAGGCGGCTTCACCATCAAGGCGGAGTCCGGGGACATGATCGAGATCGGAGACGGCGCCCGCCTGCTCGGCGGCGGTTCGCTCGCCCGGTCGAACCGGATCGGGCGTGGGGCCCAGATCATGGGCCCCATCCGATGCCAGGACTGCCGCCTGGGCGATGGCGGCACCTACCGGGATCCGGAGCCGGACGAGCGCGGCGGCGTCCTGAAAGGTTCAGGCGTCGCCCGCAGGCTCGAGGTGCCGCAAGGCCATGTCATCCAGGCCTTCGGGCTCTTCGCGGACGGGGTGATGCGGCGTCAGTCCTATTTTCATCCGAAGGCCTAGCGTTGAGGAGACAGCCCTGGGTCTAACCCCGCTCGAAAGGGTGCGGCGCGGGCTCCCGCATCGGGTTGCCCTCCTTCACGCGCCGCTCGAAATGCGCCGTGGAACAGGCATGGGAGCACAGCAGCCCCTGGTCCGACCAATAGGCCGGCCCGTTGGCGACCTGGCCGTAATGATAGGCGAAGTTCGTGTGGCCGTAGGGCAGGCCGCACTCGACGCAGGTTCGGGGCTGGGGTCTTTGCAGCATGGGCGTGGCCTCCCGGAGCCCTACTCCCCCGGCGTCCAGGGAACGTAGTCGCCGGTGGCGGCCGGGCGCTGTCCGGTGGAGAGCTGGGAGCCGGAGGGGCGGTACGCATGGGGCGTGCCGGTCATGTTGGGAACGTAGGGCTTTTCCCAGGGATGCGGCTTGTAGCTCTCCTGGCTCGGCGGCACGTCCCCGTTGTGGCAAAGCCAGGCGCGCCAGCCGGGAGGCACCTTCGAGGCGTCCGACTCGCCGTTGTAGACCACCCAGCGGCGCTCCGCGCCCACGTTCGAGTCGATGGCCTGGGCCTGGACGTGGCGGTAGTAGCGGTTGCCGAACTCGTCCTCGCCCACGAACTCTCCCTTGCGCCAGGTATAGAACCTGGTGCCGAGGGTCTGTCCGCTCCACCAGGTGAAGAACTGAGCCAAAAACTGTTTCATCGCGTCCGCTTCTGCCGCCAAGGGGGTTCCTGAAGTTGCGCGGAATATGGCTTCAGCCTGCTCCGAAGTCCAGCCTGCGGGTCGCCCCAAACGCGGGTCTGATTCCCTCCGGAGCGCTTTCCGGCGATTCCCGGGCGCTTTTCCCGCATTCGCGGTATTTGCGCCTCCTGTGGGAAGGCAACGAGAGACCGCAGTGCTCCTCCCGCCGATATTGCGCCGGCACAACATCAACCCTTCGTTAGCCATGTTTTCAGGCCCGAAGGTGAGCCGGCGAACCTTGGCGGTTCAAAAATCCGGAACTGGATTCAGAAAGGAGTCTGAGAGGCTTAGCGGCAGGCTCCGATGTTATCCACAATTCACACAGGCACACACAACATATAGATTGGAACGACTCCTGCCGACACAAGTTCTTGACGTAAGGCTCGCAACACGACTAGCTTGCCGGGGTGCCGATCTGAGACCGGCCGCCGACCTGAAGGGGTCGGTTGGAACCTCCCCAGAGCAGCGTCCGAGCCCCGTGGCAAGCGTTTTGCCGCGCGGCCTGTGGCGTCCGAGGGAGGCCTGGCTCAGGCGTGTTGCGAGGGACGATCCGCAGAACGGATTGTCGAAGCGTCGAACAAATTGTGGGCCGGTGGGCTGCGGGGTGAGTCGCGGCCACGGGGATGTTTTGTCCCAAACCTTTAGGATGTGACCTATGCGGATCGAGCGGCGTTATACCCAGTCAGGACAATCGCCCTATTCCTCCCTCGCCTTCCGGCTCGCCACGAGCGAGATCCGCAATCCGGACGGCTCCATCGTCTTCAGGCTCGAGAACATCGAGGTGCCGGAAACCTGGAGCCAGGTGGCCTCCGACGTGCTGGCCCAGAAGTATTTCCGCAAGGCCGGGGTTCCGGCCCG
>DATHAU010000187.1:0-1513 GCA_035296545.1 Microvirga sp. | reverse complement strand
GGATGCGGCTCGGCGGTCTTGGCCGCGATGACCACGTTCGCCCCGTCCCGGGCGGCGCGAAGGCCGATGGCGAGGCCGATGCCCCGGGAGGCGCCGGTGATGAAGAGGGTCTTGCCTTTGAGGTTCATGATATCAGCTCGCCAATGCCAGGTTTGCGTCCTGCAGGAAGCCCGCGCCGCTCAGGACGGTGTCTTCCAACCCCTTCGCGCCGACAGCGATGTTTTCCGCAAAGAAGCGGCAGAGGGCGATGCGGCCCCCATGGGCCGGGTCCCCGTCGCCTCCTTTGGCGAGGGCGCTTGCGGCAAGCGCCGCCTCCGCCAGCGCCGCGCCGCCCTGCGCGAGGGCGAAGAGGCGAAGATAGGGGGTCGCGCCGGCGAGCGCCTCGCCGGCGGCGTTGGAGGAAAGCGACTGGAGCAGATGGCTCGTCGCCCGGTCCAGGCTCTCGACGGCGTCGCGCAGGCGCGGGGCGGTGGCCCCGAAGGCGGGCGTGCCCTCCTTCATGACCCGCGCCACCGTGGCCCGCATGGCGGCGATCTGCGCCCGCACCGTCTCGCCGCCCGAGAGGGGCAGCTTGCGGGTGACGAGATCGATGGCCTGGATGCCGTTGGTGCCCTCGTAGATCGGCGCGATGCGCGCGTCGCGGTAATGCTGCGCCGCGCCGGTCTCCTCGATGAAGCCCATGCCGCCGTGAACCTGCACGCCCAGGGAGGCCACCTCCATGCCCACGTCGGTGGAGAAGGCCTTGGCCACCGGGGTCAGCAGGGAGGCGCGCTCGTGCGCCTTCTTCCGGCCCGCCGCGTCGGGCTCCAGATGGGCCCGGTCGATGGCCTCCGCGGTCATGTAGCAGATGGCCCTGGAGGCGGCGGTGAGCGCCTTCATGGTCAGGAGGTTGCGCTGCACGTCCGGGTGCTGGAGGATGGCGCTCATGCCCTCCGCCGCCCCGATGGCGCGCCCCTGCCGGCGCTCGCCCGCGTAGCCGAGCGCCTGCTGGTAGGCCCGCTCCGCGATGGCGACGCCCTGGAGGCCCACCGCGAGGCGCGCGTTGTTCATCATGGTGAACATGCAGGCCAGGCCCCGGTTCTCCTCGCCCACGAGCCAGCCGAGGGCCCCGCCCTCGTCGCCGAAGATCATGGTGCAGGTGGGGGAGGCATGGATGCCGAGCTTGTGCTCGAGGGAATGGCAGCGCACGTCGTTGCGCGCCCCGTCCGGCAGCACCTTCGGCACCAGAAACAGCGAGATGCCGCGGGTTCCTTGGGGCGCATCGGGAAGCCGCGCCAGCACGAGGTGAATGATGTTGTCGGTGAGATCGTGCTCGCCATAGGTGATGAAGATCTTCTGGCCCGTGATCCGGTAGGCCCCGTTCCCGGCGGGTTCGGCGCGGGAGCGCAGGGCCGCGAGGTCGGAGCCCGCCTGGGGCTCCGTCAGGTTCATGGTGGCGGTCCATTCGCCGGACACGAGCTTTTCGAGATAGCGGGCCTTGAGATCCGCGGACGCATGGGCGGTGAGCGCCTCG
>DATHAU010000186.1:0-1803 GCA_035296545.1 Microvirga sp. | reverse complement strand
CTCACCGCACGTCCTGCCTTTCGTTTTTGAGGTTGAAGACGGTGATGGCCCAAGGTCTTATCAATCCCCTGGTCGCCGATGTGGGGAGCCCTCCCATCCCGGAGGCGCAGAGCTGGACCGCGCGCTATGACGGGTCCTTCGGGCCGCTGATCAACCTGTCCCAGGCGGTGCCGGGCAATGCGCCCCATGCGGGCCTGCTGGAGCGGATGGCGGCCAGCGCAGGCTCGGCCGCGGGCGCGCAATACGGGCCCATCAGTGGGGACGCGGGCCTGAGGCAGGCCTACGCGGCCGAGATGTCCCGCCTCTACGAGGGCCGGATCGAGCCCGCCGACACCGCCGTCACGGCCGGGTGCAACATGGCGTTCTTCGCCGCCATGATGCTGCTGGCCCGTCGCGGCGAGGCGGTGCTGCTGCCGACGCCCTGGTACTTCAATCACCAGATGAGCCTGGACATGCTGGGCATCGAGCCGCGCCCGCTGCCCTGCCGCCCGGAGGCAGGCTTCGTGCCGCGGGTGGAGGACGCGGAGGCGCTGATCGACGGCGGCGTGCGGGCCGTCGTCCTCGTCACCCCCAACAACCCCACCGGAGCGGTCTATCCGGCCCACGTGATCGAAGCCTTCGCGGAGCTGTGCCGCAGGAGGGGCATTTATCTTGTGATCGACGAGACTTACCGGGACTTCCTGCCGCAGGACTTGAACCGGGCGCACGGCCTTTTCGCCACGGATGCGTGGCGCGATACGGTGATCCAGCTCTATTCCTTCTCGAAATCCTATGCGATTCCCGGCCACCGCACGGGGGCAGTCACGGCGGATGCGCGCCTGGTGGAGCAGGCGGCCAAGATCCTCGACTGCATCCAGATCTGCGCGCCCCGCGCCGCGCAGGCGGCCCTGCCCTGGGCCATCGACGGGCTGCGCGACTGGCGCGAGGCCAATCGCGCCGAGATCAACCGCCGTGCACAGGTTTTTCGACGGGCCCTCGCGCCGCTGCCGGAATGGCGCATCGAGTCGGCCGGGGCCTATTTCGCCTATCTGCGCCATCCGTTCCCGGGGGCGACCGCGCAGGCCGTGGCCGAGCGGCTGGCGACGGAGCGCGGCGTGCTGTGCCTGCCGGGAAGCTATTTCGGGCCGGGCCAGGAGGGGCACCTGCGGGTGGCCTTCGCCAACGTGGGAGCCGAGATTCTGGCCGGCCTGACCGAGCGCCTGAGGGGCGTGACGGTCTGATCCTCTTTCGAGACTAGCCTTTTAAACTGACCGGCCACCCTTGGCAGGACCAGGGGGCGGCGGTTACTCTCGCATTCCCACAAGGCTCCTTTTCCGGAGCCCAAGGACGCAACGTTGGCATGAAACACGACGCGACGAACGGGCCAGGAGACCGACGCGCCGACCCGCTCACCGGGTCCGCCGAAGGCTCGTCGTGGCTTGCGGAGCGTCCGCTCGCGCCGGTGCGAAAGGATCAGCGGCGTTCGACCCGGAACTATGCGGCGCTCGACCTGGGCACCAACAATTGCCGCCTTCTCATCGCGGAGCCCTCGCATTTCGGCTTCCGCGTGGTGGACGCCTTCTCGCGGATCGTGCGCCTGGGCGAGGGGCTCGGCCTCGGCAATCTCCTGAGCGGGGACGCCATCGAGCGCACCATCGACGCGCTGCGCGTGTGCCGGGACAAGATGATCGCCAAGGATGTGGCGCGGGCCCGGCTCGTGGCGACGGAGGCCTGCCGGCTGGCCAAGAACGGCCCGGCCTTCATCGAGCGGGTGCGCCGCGAACTCGACCTGGACCTCGAAATCGTCGACCGCAAGACCGAGGC
>DATHAU010000185.1:0-5548 GCA_035296545.1 Microvirga sp. | reverse complement strand
ATCTGGACGACTTCAAGGACGTCAACGACACCCTCGGGCACGACGCCGGCGACGCCTTCCTGAAGGAGATCGCCGCCCGCCTCTCGGCGATGATGAGGGAGTGCGACCTGGTGGCGAGGCTGGGCGGCGACGAGTTCGCGGTGCTCGTGGTCGAGCCCCTGGAGCTGGAACATGCGGCCCGCTTCGCCGAGTTCCTGATCGAGACCCTGCGGGAGCCGTTCTCCTATGCGGGAAGAACCATCGTCAGCAGGGCGAGCGTCGGCGTCGCGGCCTTTCCCAACCACAGCGCCGATCCCAGGGAGCTGATGAAGGCCGCCGACATAGCCCTCTATCGGGCGAAGGGGCGGGGCCGCAACCGGGTGGTGAAATACTCCGCGGCCATGCGCATGGAAATCGAGGAGAGGGTTTCCCTCGCGGCGGAGATCAGCGACGCGGTCGGCAAGGATCGCATCGTCGCCTTCTACCAGCCGAAAATCTCCCTCGCGACGGGACGGATCGTGGGCTTCGAGGCGCTGGCGCGATGGCTGCATCCCACCAAGGGCGTTCTGACGCCGCAGGTCTTCGGCTCCATGTTCACGGATTACGACATCGCGGCGGCCATCGGCGGGCGGCTGCTGGGCAAGGTCGCCGGGGACATGCGCCGGTGGCTCGACAGCGGCCTCGATCCGGGCCGGGTCGCCGTCAACCTGTCCTCGGCGGAATTCAGCAATCCGGGAATCGCCACCGAGGTCCTTCGCGTCCTGAGCGAATGGGCGATCCCCACCGGGAACTTCGAGGTGGAGGTCACGGAGACGGTTCTGCTGGGCCGGAGCGCCGACGACGTGGCGGCGATCCTGAAGCAGTTCCACGACAGGGGCGTCATGGTGGCCCTGGACGATTTCGGAACCGGCTACGCCTCCCTGACCCATCTCAAGCAGTTCCCGGTGGATCACGTGAAGATCGACCAGAGCTTCGTCAGGGACATGGAGGAGGGCGTCGGCGACGAGGCGATCATCGCGGCCGTCATCGGCCTGGCGCGGGGCCTCAGCCTCCAGGTCACCGCCGAGGGCGTGGAGACCCTCGGTCAGGCTGCGCGCCTGCGGGAACTGGGCTGCCACAACGCCCAGGGGTATCTGGTGGCAAAGCCCATGCCCGGGTCCGAGGTGGCGGACTTCATCTCGGCCTTCCAGGCCGGTCCCCTTGCGGGCTGATTCCGATCCCGGGAAACGGGACAGCGGTCCCGACGCCCTCCACGCGAAGCCTCCGCCATCGCGCCTCAGGCGAGGTGCCGCCACACGTCGTCCTGCGGCTCGTACCCGATGAGCGCGCGGGTGCTCTCGATGTCCCACGGCATCCCCCGGTTGGCCGACATGCCGTTGACGACGATCCCCGCCTGCGGCCAGCCCGCCCCGTCGGCGAGGAGCGCCCGCTCCATCACGGCGACGAAGTCCCGGTTCGAGAGCCACATGCTGCGGAACCACCGCAGGTCCCGCGCGGCCTCGGGGCTTTCGTCCACCTTCTCGCCGGGAAGCCCGGAGGTGTTGAGGGTCTCGGGCCTGTTCTCCCCCGGCTGGCACCAGCCGATCCGCACGCAGACCGCGGTCATCGCTCCGCCCGACAGGTTCGCCGCGGCAAGGCAGGCGCGCTCGCCCATCAGTTTGGACGTGGCGTAGGCGGAGCCCTGGACCGTCTCGCGACCGTTGAACCAGCGCGTGCCGGGGCCGGGCGGCAGGGATGTGGTCAGGCCTGCGGGCGCGAGGCCGTCCGCCAGGGGAGGGTCCTTGTACTGGCCCATCACGTGGTTGGAGGAGGCGAAGACCACCCGGCTCACGCCCGCCCCTGCGGCGGCTCCGAGCACGTTCAGCGTCATGTCGAAGGAGGCGCAGGCGTCGGTCCAGGGAGCATCGGGGTAGGGATTCTGGGCCGCGAGGTGCACCGCGGCGTCCACGCCCGCAAAGGCCTCGCGCCAGCGCGTGTCGGAGGGGCTCGCGAGATCCGCCCGGACCCAGCGCACGCGCTCCGACCGCATCATGGCGGGCGGCGCGTCCGCCCCCTGGTCGAGGGCGACGATGCGCTCGCACCGGCCGCCGGCCAGGAGGTGGGCGATCAGCTTCCCGCCGAGATTGCCCCCTGCGCCGGTCACCAGGACCGAACGGATCCGTGCTGTCGCTGTCATCGCTCCCATCTCCCCTGATGTTCGGCGCCGGGCGGGCTCGTCCACGGCCCGCAAAGGCAAAATTGCGGGAAGGAGGGTGTCACCGATCCGTCGCGATGGGAAGCGCCGGGCTTATCGGCCGCCTGCCTGCGGGTCTTGCCGGTCGAGCGGACCCCCGAGCGGCTGCGCCGGCGCCGTCCGGGTGATCAGGCTGGCCGCCACCGAGAAGAGTCCGAAGCCCACATGCGGCCAGGCGACCCGGTCCGCGAAGCCGAACAGGAACGGGGAGGCGGCCAGGAAGGCGCCGCCCGCCCCGTCGACGATCAGGTGCAGGGGCATCGGCAGGATTCGGACGAGGCCGAGTTCGTAAGCGGTGATCATGCTGTAGAGGATGGCGCCAGCGCCGAAGACGATCGCGAGCCACTTGGCGGCCGGCACGTCCGCATAGCCCAGCACCCATGGGCTCGCCAGCAGGGACAATCCCCAAAGGTAGTCGATGACGCCGTGAAGTCTCGTGGGGATGAACCGCATCGCGCTGCGCCCTGGCCTGAACCGGAACGGCAACGGCGACGCGAAGGAGCGGTTCCGTCGCGGGCCCCGGCGCGCTCGGGAGAAAGGGCCCGCGCTTCGGAGCGCTTGAGGCTGAGACAATCCCTTCCCGCCGGCGCCATCCGGGCCTGGCCTCGCCATGTAGGGATCAGCGGAGGTTGGCTCAGCCCCATTCCGGCGCCGACGCCCTGCAGCCATGGCATTTGCCCCGAGCCGTTCTAGATATCGGCATGATCCTTTCACCGATCCAGAGAGGGACCGGCGCCCCACCGGCATAACCCGTTGAATTCCATCAACTTCGAAGCCCTGTTCAGCGCGTCTCCCAATCCGTACCTCCTGCTGCGCCCCTCCCTGGTGATCGCAGGCGTGAACGACGCCTACCTGCAGGCGACCCTGAGGCGGCGGGAGGATCTCGTCGGGCGGGGTCTCTTCGAGGCCTTCCCGAGCGACCCCAGCTCCGCCGGCCACCGGCAGCTGCGCTCGTCCCTGGAGCGGGTCCTGCGCGAAGGGGCGAGGGACCACCTGCCGCTCATCCGGTACGACATTCCCCTGCCGGACGGGCAGGGGTTCGAGGAGCGGTTCTGGAGCGCCACTCACACGCCCCTGTTCAACGACGCGGGAGGCCTGGCGTTCATCCTCCAGCACACGGTGGACGTGACCGAAATGCAGAGGCTTCGCAGGATCGCCCAGCTCGGCCCGTCCGCGCCCGTCGGCATGGACGTGCTCCGCCGGGCCCAGGCCGTGCAGGAGGCCAACCGCGCCCTGCGGGCGGAGCGTCAGCACCTGCGCGAGCTCTTCGAGCAGGCCCCCGGCTTCATCGCGGCCCTGAGCGGCCCGGATCATGTGTTCACCCTGGCCAACGAGGCCTATTACCGGCTGGTCGGCCGCCGGGACATCCTGAACAAGCCGGTCCGGGAGGCGCTGCCGGAAGTGGTCGGGCAGGGCTTCGTCGATCTGCTCGACCGGGTCTACCGGACAGGCCAGCCCTTCGTCGGGCGCAGTCTGCGCATCTCCCTGGAGCAGCCGTCGGAAGGCGCCAGCGAGGAGCGCTATGTGGACTTCGTCTACCAGCCGGTTCTGTCCGACGACGGCGCGGTGACCGGCATCTTCGTCCAGGGCCACGACGTGACCGAGCAGCGGCAGGTCGAGAAGGCCCTGCGGACCGAGACGCGGAATCTGGCGGTTCTCAACCGCACGGGAGCCGCCATCGCGGCGGAACTCGACCTGGACAGGATCGTGCAGACGGTCACGGACGCCGGGGTCGAGCTGACCGGGGCGGAGTTCGGCGCGTTCTTCTACAATGTCCTGAACGACGAGGGCGCCAGCTACATGCTCTATGCCCTGTCGGGGGTCGAGCGGGAGGCGTTCTCCCGGTTCCCGATGCCCCGCGCCACCGCCGTGTTCCGGCCGACGTTCGTCGGGGAGGGGATCATCCGGTCCGACGACATCCTCCAGGATCCCCGCTACGGGCGCAGCGCGCCCTACAAGGGCATGCCCGAAGGCCATCTGCCGGTCCGCAGCTATCTTGCGGTGCCCGTCACCTCGCGCTCCGGCGAGGTTCTCGGCGGGCTGTTCTTCGGCCACGGGGAGCCGGGCGTGTTCAAGCAGGAGCACGAGGACCTGATCGCGGGCATTTCCGGCCAGGCGGCGGTGGCCGTCGACAATTCCCGCCTGTTCCAGGCCGCCCAGCGGGAGCTGGAGGAGCGGCGGCGCGTGGAAGTCGCCCTGCGCGAGAGCGAGGAGCGGTTTCGCGCCATCGCCAATTCCATCGACCAGCTGATCTGGGCCACGCAGCCGGACGGCTACCACGACTACTACAATCAGCGCTGGTACGAATATACCGGGGTTCCGGAAGGCTCCACCGACGGGGCCGCCTGGAACGGCATGTTCCATCCCGACGACCAGGAGCGGTCAAGGAAGGTCTGGCGGAACTCGCTTGCCACGGGGGCGCCCTACCACATCGAATACCGCCTGCGGCATCGCTCGGGGCATTACCGCTGGGTGCTGGGACGCGCCCAGCCCGTCCGGGACGAGCAGGGGCGGATCGTCCGCTGGTTCGGCACCTGCACCGACATTCACGATCTCAAGCAGGCCCAGGAGGAGCTCAGGGAGAGCCGCGAATGGGCCCTGCGGACGGAGGCCGAGACGCGCCGCCTCGCATCCGTCCTGGCCGAGAGGGTCGCCGAGCTCGACGCGGCCAACGAGGAGATCCAGCGCTTCGCCTATATCGTGAGCCACGACCTGCGCGCGCCCCTCGTCAACATCATGGGGTTCACCAGCGAACTGGAAAGCGCGCAGGCCGCGATCGACAGGTTCTACAGGAGAGTGTCCGAGAGGATTCCCGAGCTGATCACCCCCGACATCGCGGCCGTGGTCGAGACGGACCTTGCGGAGGCCATCGGGTTCATCCGGACCTCGTCCGTCCGGATGGACAAGCTCATCAACGCCATCCTGAAGCTGTCCCGGGAGGGGCGGCGGGTCCTTGCGCCCGAGCCCCTGGACATGCGCCAGCTCCTCGACGGGCACCGGCAGAGCCTGGCCCACCAGCTCTCCGAGCGCGGGGCGGAGCTCGTGATCGAGAGCGCCCCCGGCCTGACCGGCGACCGGCTGGTGATCGAGCAGATCTTCGGCAATCTCATCGAGAACGCGGTGAAATACCTCAAGCCCGGCCGCCCCGGGCGGATCGTTGTGCGGGGAAGCGACCTGGGCTCGGCGGTCCGCTATGAGGTGGAGGACAACGGGCGGGGGATCGAGGCGAAGGATTTCGAGCGCATCTTCGATCTGTTCCGCCGGTCCGGGGTGCAGGACCAGCCCGGCGAGGGCATCGGGCTTGCGCATGTGCGCGCCCTCGTGCGAAGGCTCGGC
>DATHAU010000184.1:0-16031 GCA_035296545.1 Microvirga sp. | reverse complement strand
TCCGGCCGGTCGAACTGCATGACGCGTCCGGCATTCATGATGGCGACCCGGTCGGAGATCGAAAAGGCCTCCTCCTGGTCGTGCGTGACATAGACCGAGGTGGTGCCGTTCGACTGCTGCAGCTGTCGGATCTCCACGCGCATATCGACCCTGAGCTTGGCGTCGAGATTCGACAGAGGCTCATCGAACATCAGCAGCGGCGGCTCGATGACGAGCGCCCGCGCAAGGGCCACGCGCTGCTTCTGACCGCCCGACAGCGCTCCGGGCGCACGATCCGACAGGGCTGCGAGACCGACGCGCTCCAGAATGGCCATGGCGCGCTTGCGGCGCTCGGACGCTCCAAGGCCCCGCTGCTTGAGCCCGAAGGCGACATTGTCGAGGGCGGAGAGATGCGGAAACAGGGCATAATTCTGGAAGACGAGGCCGATGTTGCGCTTGTGGGTCGGCAGCCGCGTCAGGTCGCGGCCTCCAAGCTGAATCGATCCGGTGGTCGGCCGCAGGAAGCCGGCGATGAGGCGCAGGGTCGTGGTCTTGCCGCAGCCGCTGGCCCCCAGGAGCGAGACGAGTTCACCGGCCTGCACCGAGAGCGAGAGGTCTTCGAGGACCTTGGTCGTCCCGTAATGGGCGGAGACGGCTTGGAGATCGAGGGGCTGTGTCACGAAAAAGCTACTTCGCAAGAAAGGTGAGGCCGAGAGTTCGCTCGACCACGGCCATGACGGCCACGGTCAGGAACATCAACAGGACCGAAACGGACGCCACAGTCGGATCGAAGAACTGCTCCACATGGGCGAGGATCTGGATCGGCAGGGTGCTGATGCCGGGCCCCGTCAGGAAGAGCGACACCGACACGTCGTTGAGCGAGGTGATGAACGCGAGGATGAAGGCTGCGATCACCCCTGCCCTGACATTGGGCAGCACGATCGTGAAGAAGGTCTTGACCGGCGCGCTGCCGAGGCTGATCGCCGCCTCCTCGATGGAGAAGTCGAAGGAAGCCAGGCTCGCGCTGATGACGCGCACCACATAGGGCAGGACGAGGAGCGTATGTCCGATCAGAAGGGCCGCGAAGATCGGCACTCCCGTGCCGACCGCCAGCGACTTCAGGAGCGCGAAGCCGAAGACGATCTCAGGCACGAGGATCGGCAGGACGAACAATGTCCCGAGCCATTTCGGGAGCTCGACCCGGAAACGATTGAGGGAATAGGCCGCCGGAATGCCGATCAGGAGCGCGAGGAGCGTCCCCATGAGGGCGATCTGCAGGCTTGTCACGATGGTCCGCCGGAAGGCGCTGATCTCGAAGATGTTCTCGAACCAGCGCAGGGACAGCCCCTGCGGCGGGAAGGTGAGATAGGTGGTGTCGCTGAGCGCCGCGCCGACCACGATGACGAGCGGCAGCATAAGGAACAGATAGACCAGGGCGGCAACAGCGATGAGAAAGGGATGAGGCCTGTCGGACATCACGTGGCCATCGGGTTGATGCGGCGGGCGATGTGGCTCATGGCGAGAACGATGGTGATGGTGATCGCCGTCATGATGGCCGCGATGGTCGAAGCGCCGACCCAGTCGAAGGACACCATGGCGCGCTGGTGGAGCAGCGTGGCGAGCACCGTCTGGCGCTCGCCGCCGAGCAGCTGCGGCGTGGCATAGGCCGTGAAGCTGCCCGTGAAGACGAGCACGGCGCCGACGATCAGGCCCGGCACCGCCAGGGGCAGCAGCACCTGCCAGAAGGTGGCGAGCGGCGACGCTCCGAGCGACGAGGAGGCCTGCAGCACATCCTTGGGGATGTTCTCCAGCACCCCGACCAGGGAGAGAACCATCAGCGGAACGAAGAGATAGACCATTCCGATGATGACGGCCCCTTGCGTGTAGAGCATCTCGAGCGGTTCGCTCGTGATGCCGAGCGCCAGCAGGGTCTGGTTCAGGATGCCGTTGCGGCCCAGGATGATGAGCCACGCGAAGGCGCGGACGACGACGCCGGTCAACAGAGGAAAGACGGCCGCAACGATGAGCAGGCTCTTCAGCTTTCCGCCTGCGCGGGAGACCACATAGGCGGTCATGAAGCCGAAGACCAGGGAAATGATCGTGGTGAGCGCGGCGATCTGGAGCGTCCTGAACAGGACGGTGGTGCGGAAGCCGCTGTTGAAATAGGAGATGTAGGGAGCAAAGATCCCGCGCGGATCCATGAAGGTGCCGGCGATCACGGCCCCGATCGGGACGAGCAGGAAGCCGATGATGGCAAGCGTGGCGGGCGCTGACAGCGCCCACCCGGTTGCGCTGTTGCGGCGCCAGAAAAGGCTTGAGCTCATGACAGCCGGATTACTTCCCGAAAACCTCGCTCCAGGCATCGATCCAGTCGTTCTTGGCCGCATTGAGCTTTTCGTAGTCGAGGCGCTTGAGCGACGAGATCATCTTGGGACCGTAGGTCCAGCGGGCCGCCTCCTCGGGCTTCAGCTGTACTGCGGTCGCAACGGGAGCATCGACGCCCCGCTCGGCGAGCGTCTGCTGAATCTTGGGATCGAGGATGAAGTTGATGAACTGGTGCGCGAGCTCCGGGTTTGCCGCGCCCTTTGCGATGTTGACCGTGTTGAGGGTCGCATAGTCGCTTTCCTTCAGCTCCGCCCAGCGGACGGTGGGCACCGCCGCCTGGATCTGAGCCAGGGTGAAGTCCTGCGCCATGGCGACGGAGACCTCGCCGGTCGAGAACAGGTTCACGAGCTCGGAGCCGGTGTTGTAGTTCTTCACGACGTTCGGCTTCAGCTGCTCGAGCGCCTTGAACGCCGCCTTCTCGTCCTTGTAGGGATCGACGCCCGCCTTGTTGGCGGCGACCAGAACGGTCATCGGCCCGGCCGTGGTGGTGATGCCGGGCATCGAGACGCGGCGCTTCAGGTCCTCCCGCCACAGGTCGTTCCAGGAGGTGATCGGCGCGCTGACCTTGGCGCTGTCGTAGATGATGCCGACGCGGCCGATGGTGTAGGCCGGGCCGAACTGGCCCTGCGGGGCGCGAGCCAGCTCATAAATGCCGTTGAGGTTGGGGATCTTGGAACGGTCGACCGGCTGGAACAGGCGCTCCTGAACGCCGATCTGGGAGAAGCTGTCGGTGAGGTAGACAACGTCGACGCCGCTGCCGCCGCGGATCTTGATCTTGTTCAGGCGGTCCGCGTTGTTGCCGGTCTCGAAGACCAGTTCGCAGCCGCACTGGGCGCGGAACGGCTTGAGCACGATCTCTTCCAGCTTGTCGCCGTTGAAGCCCCACCAGGAGATCGTCAAGGTCTTGTTCTGAGCCATGGAGGGAGCTGAAGACAGCGCCGCCAGAAGAAAGGCCGTGCTTGCAATCGGTTTGTACCAACGCCCTACCATCTCGGATCTCCCAAAGTTATAATGTTTCACTGCTGACGGGAATGGTGCCTGTCCTGGCCGATGCCGTTCTCTGCCCTGCCGCCATAGGCATTAACACAACCGCCGCCACGGGAAAGCCCCGCCCCTCAGGGACATGGCTCACCCTACAGCCATTCTGCTCAAAAAGCTCGCAAATCGGAGACGGGCGCCCAGCCGCCGCCGGCCACCCGCCTGAGCCGCGGCGTCCGCAGCACGCCGACCACCCGTCCCGGCCAATCCCGGCCAATGGCCGCGAGCTTGTCCCGCCAGGCGTCCGTCTGGAGCATCGCCGCCCCGATGGCGACCGGCCGGATCCCGCAGGAGGCGAGGAGTTCCAGCGCCGCGGCGATGGACCGACCGCTGCTGATCACGTCGTCCACCAGCAGAATCCGCCTGTTCTCGATCACGGGCAACATGCGAGGATCGAGGTAGAGCCGCTTGACCTGCTCCGGGCTGGTAATGGAGGTCATAGGCACCGAAAGCTCCTCCCGATACCAGAATTTGCGGGAGGTCCCGAGGGGAACATAGCGGCTGTGCCCCAATGCCTTGGCCGTGCCGCTCGCCAGGGTGAGCCCTAATGTGGGCAGCCCGACCACCACCTCCGGCTCGAAGGCATGCACCTTCTCGGCAAGGCTGGCGCAGAGCGCATTCTCCACGGCGAAGCCGGCCTGGTTGATGATGAGGGACGCCAGGGCGTGCTCCCCATCCGCCAGTTCCCGGATCGGCAGGCGCAGCTGGCGGCCGTCTTCGAACTCCGCCGGGTAGAAGCCGCGATGCCCCTCCGCCGGCTGCGGGTCGAAGGTCGAAGGCGGATGGATCTCCTGCCAGAAATCGTGGGGCTGCATCGCTGGTCGTTGTCCCGCGGTCAGAGAAGAACGATTGTGACCTGACCATCGTCGCGCTATCGAACATGCGCAACAGGCAAATTTGAGGACGACAGCGTGATGCCCTCTCAGGACCTCATCCAGGCGGACCTATCCTTCTTGCGCAACCTTCGCCAAAACCTCCACGCGCATCCCGAGCTCGGGTTCGAGGAGGAGCGCACCAGCGGGATCGTTGCCTCCCTGCTGGAGGAGGCGGGCCTTCGCGTCCACCGAGGCCTGGGCACGACCGGAGTGGTCGGCACCCTGCAGGCCGGCAACGGCACGCGTGCCATCGGCCTTCGCGCCGATATGGACGCCCTGGCCATGCCGGAGCAGGCGGAGCGTCCGTACAAGTCGAGATTCCCCGGTAAGATGCATGCCTGCGGCCATGACGGGCACACGACGCTACTCCTCGGAGCGGCTCGCTATCTGGCCAGGACCCGCAACTTCTCGGGCACGGTCCACTTCATCTTCCAGCCGGCGGAGGAAGGCCGGGGCGGCGCGAAGAAGATGGTGGAGGACGGACTCTTCGACCTGTTTCCCTGCCATGCGGTCTACGGCCTGCACAACATGCCCGGGTTGGCGGTCGACGAAATGGCCGTCACGGCCGGCCCGCAGCTTGCCTCATCGGACAGCTGGTTCGTGACCTTCAGGGGCGTCGGCACCCATGGAGCCAAGCCGCATCTCGGCAAGGATCCCATCACGGCGAGCGGCCACTTCCTCGCGGCGCTGCAGACCATCGTGGGGCGGGTGGTCAACCCGCTGCAGCCTGCCGTGGTGAGCGCCTGCTCGGTTCAGGCCGGGGACGCGCGGGCGCTCAACGTCATTCCCGACGTGGTCGAGATCGGCGGCACCGCACGGGCTTATTCCGCCGAGGTGCGCGATCAGCTCGAGGCGGAGATCGAGCGCCTCGCCAAGGGCGTCGCCGTGATGTTCGACATCGACGTCTCGTTTGATTTCCGCAGGCGCATCCCGCCCGTGATCAACCATGCCGACGCCACGGCCCGTGCGCTCAGGGCGGCGCAGTCCGTCTGCGGCGCGAAGGTCGTGACGAACTTCGAGCCCTCGACCGCAGGCGACGACTTCGCGTTCTTCGGCGGGGCGGCTCCGGGAGCTTATGTGTGGCTCGGAAACGGCCCCGCCGTGGGCGGAGCGCTCCACCACAACACGGCTTACGACTTCAACGACGACGCCATCCCGACCGGCGTCGCCTTCTGGGTGGCCCTCGTCGAGCAGGAGCTCGCACCGGACGGGTGCGCTCCGCCTCGCTGATCCTCGAGGCGATCATCCCGACGCAGCACGGGCATCATTCGGCCGCGATCCTTGAACGCCCGTTCGGATAGGCGTCTGCCGGGGCAGGGATCGCCCTGCCGGAGGTCTCCGGCAGGGGCTCGTCCTTTGGTCCAACGAAGCGGTTGAACAGGCGGCCAAACAGGCGTGACAGGTCATCCATGAGGATGAAGAAGGCCGGCACGAACACCAGCGACAGCAAGGTCGAGACGATCAGCCCCCCGATCACCGCAATGGCCATGGGCGCGCGGAATTCGCCCCCCGCGCCCAGCGCCAGGGCGCTCGGCAGCATGCCGGCAGCCATGGCGATCGTGGTCATCACGATCGGCCGCGCGCGCTTGCGTCCTGCATCGATGATCGCGGTCGAGCGGTCCACCCCCCTGGCCACCTCCTCGACGGCGAAGTCGACCAGCATGATCGCGTTCTTGGTCACGATGCCCATCAGCATCAGGAAGCCGATCACCACCGGCAGGCTGATCGCTTTCTGCGTGATCACCAGCCCCATGATCGCGCCTCCGATCGACAGGGGCAGCGAGAGCAGGATCGTGAACGGTTGCAGGAAGTTTGCGAACAGCAGGATGAGCACGCCCAGCACCATCATGATGCCGGCTCCCATGGCCTTGCCGAACGAGGTGAAGACCTCGGTCATGACCTCGGCATCGCCCGTCTGCATGATCGTCACGCCCGGCGGGAGATTCTTTGCGGTCGGCAGGTTGTAGATGGCCTCCAGCACCTCGCCGAGCGCATCGGTGCCCCGCATGTCGGCTTCGAGCGCCACGCGCAAGGAGCGGTCGTAGCGGTCGATCGAGGTCGGTCCCTGCCCGAACGAGATGTCGGCGACGGCCGCGAGCGGGACGGACGCCCCGCCCCTGGTCGGGACCTTGAGGATGTCGATCAGCCCCTGATCGCCGCGCACGGCCTCGGGCAACTGGACGCGGATCGGGATCTGCCGGTCGCCGGCGTTGAACTTGGCAAGGTTCGCTCCGACATCGCCGATGGTGGCGACGCGCACGGTCTCCGACAGCACATCGGTGGACACGCCAAGCTCGGCCGCCAGGGCCGGTTTCGGGCTGATGCGGATCTCGGGACGGTTGAGCGGCGCCGTCGACATGGGGTTCTCGATCGTCGGAACGGTCGCCATCTCGCGCTGGAGTTTGGCCGCGGTCTCGACCACCACATCCTGGTCGGGTCCGCTGACGATGAGCTGAAGGCCGCGCTGCCCGCCCTCGTTGAGGACAAAGAAGCGGATGTCGGGTACATCGCGGAACTCGTCGACGATCCGGCCCTCGAGCTGGCGCTGCCGCAGGGACCGTTCCTCCTTGGGCGCGAGGTTCACCGTGAAGGTCGCCAGCCGCACCTCCTTCTTGCCGGGAAGCTGGAGGCCGCCGTTCACGAAAACCGACCTCACCTCCGGCATGGCGCGCAGGCGCTCCGCGATCCGGTCGCTCACCTGCTGCGTATCGCTCAGTCTGGATCCAGGGGGCAGCTCGGCCACGAAGAGGGAGCGCGAGATATCCTCCTCCGGCAGGAACGCCGACGGCAGGAGATTGGTCGACCAGAGCGACGCGCCGAAGATGCCCAGCCCCAGGATGAGGGTCATGTATTTGTGCCGGACGGACCAGCCGACCAAGCGGGTGTAGGCCCGCATGATGAACCCGTCCTTCTCCTCCACCTGCTTGTGCGGCCGCATGAAGTAAGCTGCCAGCATCGGGGTGATGAGCCGGGCCACCAGGAGCGAGATCAGGACCGCAGCCGCGACGGTAATGCCGAACTGCTTGAAGTATTGGCCCGCGATGCCGCCCATAAAGCTGACGGGGGCGAACACCGCCACGATGGTGAAGGTGATGGCGATCACCGCCAGGCCGATCTCGTCCGCCGCTTCCAGCGCCGCACGGTAGGGCGACTTGCCCATACGCATGTGGCGCACGATGTTCTCGATTTCGACGATGGCGTCGTCCACCAGGATTCCGGTGACCAGGGTCAGCGCCAGCAGGCTCACGAGGTTGAGCGAGAAACCCATGGTGCTCATGACCCAAAACGTGGGCAGGACGGAGAGCGGAAGGGCCAGGGACGCGATGAGGGTGGCGCGCCAGTCGCGCAGGAAGATGAGCACCACGATGACCGCCAGGATGGCGCCCTCGATGAGGGTGTGCATGGCGGAGTCGTAGTTGCCGACCGTGTAAACGACGGTGTCGTCAATGAGGTCGAAGCGCACCTCCGGGTGGGCCTTTCCTAGCTCGGCTACTTTGGCGGCGACGGCCTGGCCCACCGTGGCGTCGCTGGCGCCGGTCGACCGGGTGACGGCGAAAGCGACGACCGGCTGGCCGTTGAAGCGCGCGAAGGTGCGCGGCTCCGCAGCGGTATCGGTGACGGTGGCCAGCTCGTCGAGGCGAACCTTTCGATTGCCCGGGAGAGTGATGCTGGTCGAAGCCAGGTCGCCAAGGGTTTGCGCGGCGCCCAGGGTCCGGATCGACTGCTCCTGTCCGCCGACCTCGCCGCGCCCGCCGGCGAGGTCCACGCTGGTCAGGCGCAGTTGCCGGTTGACGTCCGCTGCCGTGATGCCGAGCGCCAGCAGGCGGTCGAGCTTCAGCTCAACGCGGATCTCGCGCTCGACCCCGCCTACGCGCTCGACGCGGCCGACACCCTGAACGCTCTGAAGCTGACGCGCCACGACATCGTCGACGAACCACGACAGCTCCTCCGGCGTCATGGCCAGCGCGGAGGCGGCATAGGTGACGATCGGGAGACCGGCGATGTCCAGGCGCTGGACGACGGGCTCGTCGATGGTGCGCGGCAGGTCGGAGCGGATCTTGGCGACCGCGTCCTTCACCTCGTTGACGGCCCGATCCGAGTTGATCTCGAGCCGGAACTCGATCGTCGTCGTGGAGATGCCTTCCGAGATCGTCGAGGTGATGTGCTTGACACCGTTGATGCCGGCCACCGTGTCCTCAATGCGCTTGGTGACCTGGTTCTGGAGTTCGGACGGCGCGGCGCCGGCTTGCGTCACCGAGACCGTGACCAGCGGAACGTCGATGTTCGGGAACCGGGTGATCGGCAGTCCCTGGAAGCTGAAGACGCCCAGGATCATCAGGACGATGAACAGCACGAGGGACGGGATCGGCTTGCGGATCGCCCAAGCGGAGATGTTGAGCTGCATCATCGGGTTCCTTCAGCCTGCGCGGCTTCGGCCAGCACCGGTCGCACCGCGTCGCCGGCACGCAGGAAGCTGCCCGCGCGCGTGACGACCAGGTCGCCCGTTTTGACGCCCTCAACCTGGATGAAGCCGTCTGCCGAGAGGCCGGTGCGGACCTGGCGGGCCTCGATGCGCCCGTCAACCACGATCTGGACCGCTGCGCCTTTTGCGCCGTAGAGCACGGCGCTGAGCGGAACCGCCACCCCTGTCGTCCTGGCCAGTTCGACGGCGCCGCGGGCAAAGGCCCCGATGCGCAAGGCAGGATCCCGAGGCAGGGCGACCCGCACCCGGCCGAGACGGGTGGCGCGATCGACCTCCGGGGAGATGTTGCGCACGCGGCCCTCGATCGTCCGGCCCGGGTCGATGCCCAATTGGGCGGCAGCGCCCTCGCGCAAGCGCACGAGCTGGGTCTCCGTCACTTCCCCTTCGAGTTCGATCTCGCCGTTCGCGATGATGCGGAACAGCGGGTCGCCTGCCGCCGTCGCGGTGGCGCCGACCTTGGCGTTCTTCCGGGCGATGATCCCTGCCTGGGGCGCTTTGATCGCGGCACGGGCGAGGCGGACCTGGATTTCCCGTCTCTGCGCATCTTCGGACTGCCTTTCAGCCTCGGCGATGCGCAGGCCGTCCCGGGCGGCGGCAAGGCGTCCTTCCGCGGCCCGGGCTGCGGAGACCCGCTGCTCGAGCTGGGCTTCCGTCGCGTTGCCGCCCTTGATGAGCGTGCGCGTGCGCTCCAGGGCCTGGGCCGCCTCCACCTGTGCGGCCTCCGCCTGAACAATTTGGTTGCGGGCCTGGGCGATCCCGGCCTCGGCGCGGGCGAGGGAGGCGGTGTTGCGGGCCAGCTCCGTCTCGAGAAGATCGGTCGCCAGGTGGGCCAGAACCTGCCCCTTCGTGACCGTCTCCCCCTCCTCGACGAGAACCTCCGTGATCCGAAAGCCCTCCAGTTCCGGGGCGACCAGGACCTCCTCGCGGGGAACGAGCGTTCCGGTGATCACTGCCCGTTCCGTGATCTCCCGTTCCGCGATGCGCGTCACGGACACCGCGGGCGCGGGTGCGCCCTGCGGCTGCGTGGCGCCCGCGGCCAGGGCTGCCAGCGGGAGGAGGACCATGGCAGCCGCCAAACTGTGCAACCTGCGCATCATGACACGTTCGTCTCCGGCACCTGACGTCAGGCGCGTGTTAGGTTGATCTTCCCGGCGAAGGCCGCCTCGATCACGGCCATCAGACTCGCGACCTCACGCCCGGCATCCAGCTTGGCGTCCACGGCCCGGCGCACGAAAAGGCCGTTGGCGATGGTTACGATCAGGGCTGCGAGGGCTTCCAGGTCGACCTCCGGCGCGATAGTCCCGCTTGCCTGCGCCTGCCGGAACAAGGCACACAGGCGATCGCAGACGTCCCTGTCGAAAGCCTCCGACATGGACGAGAACGACCGGTTGCGGGTGGCCTCCGCCCAGATCTCCAGACAGAGAACGGCCCGCTCCCGCGGCTCCTCGGCAAAGTGCTTCTGGGCGATGGAGCGCAAGGCAGGCAGGAGGTCGCCCGGCCCTGACAATGCGGCGAAGTCCTCGCCGATCCGGGCGCGGTCCCTCTCGGCGAGAGCCAGGACGACGGCGTCTTTCGAATCGAAATAGCGGTACAGATTGCCGGGGCTCATTCCGGCCTCAGCCGCTACATCCTGCATGGTGGTGCGGTGGAAACCAGACCGGACGAAGCAGCC
Source organism: Microvirga sp. (assembly GCA_035296545.1). Lineage (GTDB taxonomy): Bacteria > Pseudomonadota > Alphaproteobacteria > Rhizobiales > Beijerinckiaceae > Microvirga. Next base: position 5,599 of record DATHAU010000184.1, on the reverse strand, counting down.
CTCGGCGGCATTGAGAATGCGCGTCTGACGCTCGGCAGCTGGGTCCGGCTTCCCGTCGGGAGACGCCTGCGGATTGGTCATGGGGTACGAGGTCCCGAAATCGAGAGAATGAACGTTCATTCTCATATACTCAGCCATGGGCGCGGGGTCAATGGACACCTTGCCCGGTGCGATCGCGTCCGACCTGCCCGACCTGCTGCGGGTGAAAGGTCACGATCATGGATCGGCCGGGGTGTCGTTCATCAGCAGAGATGAAACAGCCAGAAGGACCGTTCTGGCGTTCATTCCATCGAGGCAAAGGTAATGTCCCCGGTATCGAGGTGCTCAGTTCGGTTTGGCTCCGCCGAGCAAATCAGCCGCAGGTAGGGGCAGCAACTCGCCTTCGGACGCCGGCCGCCCGACAGCTCAAGCGGGCAGCCGCTCTTGCCCGACCAATCGCTTTCACGACTCAGGCCGCCTGCTGGCCGGCTGTTCCAATCGTGATGGCGATGGCGCAGCACACGCCTTCGCGCTCGTACCGGAGGTCGAGCTCACCAGCGAGCTCCTGGGTGATCGTCTGCCGCAGGAGGCGTGAGCCGAAGCCGGGGCTTGGCTGAGCCTCGAGCACGGGCCCGCCCAGTTCGCACCAGTCGATGGTCACGACGGCTCGCTCGCCTTGTCCGTCCACCTTCCAGTCCACTTGCACCAGGCCCGATGCCACCGACAGGGCGCCGTACTTGGCCGCGTTGGTGGTGAGCTCATGGATCGCCATGCCCAGCACCACCGCCTGTCGTGGCGGCAGATGGAGCTCCGGCCCGTTGAGCTGGATGCGTGAGGTTGCCGTGGCATAGGGCTGAAGCTCAGTCTCCAGGATGATCCTGAGGGAGGCCCCTTCCCAATGGGTTTCGTTGAGCAGGTTGTGCGTGCGTGAAAGCGCCAGCAATCTCTCCTGGAAGCGGTCGTGCGCGATCTGCGGCGGCGCGCCCTGACGGCCGGCCTGCCATGCCAGGGCCTGCACCGTGGCGAGCGTGTTCTTCACGCGATGATTGAGCTCGTCGATGAGCAGCTTCTGGCGCCGGTCTGCTTGACGCCTTTCCGTAATGTCCTCGACCACCCTTACCGCATACAGAAACGCGCCGGCGGCATCCAGCACTGCCGTGCTGGTCACGCGAGCCCAGCCGCGGCTGCCGTCCTTGCGGCGGAACTTGCTGTCCGTGGTGTAGGTGTCCAGCTCTCCGACCTTCTGCCGTTCAAACAGTGCGAGATCCTTCTCGAGGATTTCAGCGTCGGTCGCATGGCCGAAATGAAGCCCGATCAACTCCTCACGGGTATGGCCGGTGAGTTTGCAACGGGCGTCGTTGACGGAGACGAACCGGCCGTGCCAGTCCACCTCGGCAATGCCCACGGCGGCATTGTTCTGAGTTGCCCACAATCGGGCCTCGCTCGCCTTCAGGGCCGACTCCCGTTCCAGAAGCTGCGACGAGGCGGCGACCAGCGCATTGGTGACCCGGTCGACCACTGCCAGCCCGCTCTCATGCGCCGCAACGGGCTCTCCGCGTCCGATTCCCTCCGCCAGAACCGCCAGTGCCTCCACCGGGGTGGCTATGCTGCGCCCGACCCGCCACGCCAGAAGGGTTCCGAGGGCAAGCAGCACCCCGCCCGCCAAGGCAAGGTAAAGGGCGGATCGCCAAGGGGCGGCCGTGATCTCCGACTGCGGTACGGCAACGATCGTCGACCATCCCGAGCTGGGGGAGCGGGAGAAGGCGAGCAGGGTCGCGACGCCGTCCAGGGAGACGCTTTCCGAGACGCCCTGGCGCACCTCGTCTTGAACCCGCTTCACGTTTTCCGGCGTCGCGGGCTTGCCGACGAACCGATCGGCATCCCGGCTCCTGGCCACGACCGTCCCGTTGCGGTCGACGATGGCCCCGATCCAGGTGGGGGGCAGGCCCTGGTCGGCCAGGATCCGGCTCACGGTTTCGGCCAGCATGTTGATGCTGACGTAAAGCTCGGAGCCGTCGTCGGCGGTCACCAGGGTGTCGATGCCGACGGCGGGCTGCTTCGCCACGAACCCGCTGAACAGGTTGCTGACCCGCACCATTCCGACGGTCAGCCCTTTGCGATGATCCTTGCTGTCGATAAGCGGCAGGGGGCTGCCGGGCGGGAGCCGTGTGTTGATAACCTGTCCCCGGTCGTCGGCGACGTTGATCCAGGTGCCCGGGATGCGGATCGCGGCCCGTGCGCGGGCGTCGAATCCGGCGTAGTCCTTTTCCTTGAGCTGCGGCGAGGTCGACAGGGCCCAGAGAAGGGCTTCGGCCTGTCCGAATTGGCGATCCACGACAAGCGACAGGGCCCGCGCGGTTTCCTGGAGATGCTTCTCGACCTCCTGCCTGTCGTGGCGGTATCCCGCATAGACGGCCATCCCCGCCGCCGCGAGGGCCGGCACAAGCAGGACGAGGGTGAGAAGGATCAGCCGCGACCGCAGGGATGTCAGGGACGCGATGCGCCGGCGGGGCGCCTTCCACGGCCTGCCCGATCCCTGACCTGACACTGATTCACCCACCGCTTGATCGCTCCTGCCTGAATGAGCGTGGCCCCATATCGAAGGCATCGTCTATGAACTTGGTTATGGCTTACCGCAATATGTGATTCGATGCCGGACCGGGCTCAATTGCGGCTCGAGGCAGCAGGGATTGACAATTTGCGTAAGAGGCGATGTTAACCTCCTGGTTAAGCCCGGTTCCAGCCGGATACGACTGCCATGACGGGGATGCACGGGAGGAGGCCGCAAGCGTTTTCCACGTCGCCAGGGCGGTCGGGGAGCGGAGCCCTCACAGCCAGGAGGCGATGGCGTCCAGGGGTTTCTTGATCCCTCCCTGGACGGGCACCTGGCAGCCGTCCGCCGGGTAGCCGGTGACCAGGAGGATGGAGGGTTTCTCCGTTTCGGGGCGGCGGCAGATCCGGTTGAGGAAGCCCATGGGGCTGGGGGTGTGGGTTAGGGTCGCGAGCCCCGCCGCATGGAGGGACGCGAGCAGGAAGCCCGTAGCGATCCCGACCGATTCCGGCACGTAGTAGTTCTTCACCTTGCGTCCGTCGGGGCCCTCGCTGGAGCGCTGCCCGAAGATGGCGATGAGCACCGGAGCGGTTTCGAGGAAGGCCTTGTTCTCGTCGGTCCCGAGGGGCGCCAGGGCGTCGAGCCACTCCTGAGGCGCGCGGCCGTTGTAGAAATCGCGCTCCTCGGCTTCCGCCGCGTCGCGGATCTGCCGCTTCGTCTCCCGGTCTGTGATGACCGCGAAGTGCCAGGGCTGGAGATTGGCCCCCGAAGGCGCGGTGCCGGCGGCCAGAAGAGCAAGCTCGATCACCTCCCGCGGAACGGGCCTGCTGGAAAAGTCCCGCACGGTCCGGCGTCGGCGGATATCCTCATAGAAGGCCCGCGCCCGCGCCGCCATCTCGTCCGGCGGGTAGGAGCGGTACAGGCTCAGGGGCTCGAAAACCGGACCTTTCATGGGGTGCTCCGATGGACCGACGGGATGGAATTTAGATCACCCTCGACCCATCCCGCGCAAGAGCGGCGCGGCCGCCTCGAGGTCGATCTGCGCGCGACGGGACGGGCGTACAAGCTCATTATGTCTCCATACCAGTCGGGCCGTCCAGCAGGCCTCCTACCTGGGCCGCGGGGTTTGAGCGGATTCGGCGTCGAGAACCCGATAGAGTTCGCTCGCGCGGGAGAGGTGATCGGTCATGGCCGCCGCCGCCCCATCGGCGTCCCCGGCGGCCACGGCCTTGTAGATCCGCTCGTGCTCGTCCAGGGTGAGCCGGTCGGCGCCCCGGACCGAGACCAGCTCGCGCTTGAACCGCGACAGCCAGTCGAGCATGCCCTGGCTCACCGCCGCGATGAGCATGTTGCCGGACATGGCCGCGATCTGGCGGTGGAACGCCATGTCGCAGGCCACGAACTTCGCCGCGTCCCCCCTGGCCTTGCGATGCGCCGCCAGGGCGAGACGCAGCTCCTCCAGGCTCTCCCGGGTGGCGCGCATGGTGGCCACCCTCACCAGGCCCACCTCGAACAGGAGGCGCGCCTCCTTCAGGTCGTCGAGCCCGCGCGGGTTGCTGCCCAGGAGCTGCACCATCGCGCCGGAGATCTGGTCGATCACCGTGGTGGCGGTCGGCAGGATCACCCGTGCGCGCTCCCCATGGGAGATCCGGATCAACCCCATCTGCTGGAGCGCCTGCATGGCTTCGCGGATGGCGGGCCGGCCCACCCCCCAGCGGGTCATCAGCTCGCGCTCGGACGGAAGTTGGGACCCGGGGGAGTACTCGCCGGATTCGATGGCAGCCACCAAGCGGTCCAGAACTTCGTGCGACAGCTTCCGGCGCGCGATCGTTTCCATGTTCATCCCTTTTTCCTCCCGTGATTGTAGCACCGCAGGACCCTGACCACAAAACGCGTAGTTGGCGAAACTTGTATGATGAAATGATCTCCTCGGCCTCAGATGTCCGTCGGCCGGGCCGCTGGAAGGCGGGCAAGCTGCTCCCGCCGTTTCATGGGCGATCCGGATGCGGCGACGGACATGGACGCAGGGCTCGCGCAAGCTCTTGTGACCTTGCGCGACTCCCCTGCCCCTACGAACCCTCGCCCGTGGGCTTTCCGGCCCCAGGCCCGGCTCTTCCGCCGTCGCGCTGCGGCCCCAAGCGCGGGCTGGGGAACGGGGCCTGCGTCAGGCCGTGCGTGTCGGTCTCGACCGCAAGCACGCTGCCGGACAGGGGCGCTTCCGCAAGGATCTCGGGGGACAGCCGGATGCGGGCCGTGGTGATGTAGAGGGTGGACCCGTTCGGCCCGCCGAAGACGCAGTTGGTCGGCCGCGGAACCGGCAGGGGAATCGTCTGCACGAGGCGGCCGTCCGGCGCGTGGCGGGCGATCTGCCAGCCGTTCCAATAGGCGCTCCACACATGCCCGTCCCGATCCACCGTGAGACCCACCGGCGCGCCCATGGTGTCGGCCGCATGGGCGAACACGCGGCGGTTCCGGATCCGGCCGGTCTCCGGGTCGAAATCATAGGCGAAGATGGTGCGGGCGATGGAATCGGTGAAGTACATGGTCCGGCTGTCCGGGCTCCACCCGAGGCCGTTCGACACGCCGATCCCCGTCTCCATGCGGCTGACGCCGCTGCGGTCGAGGCGGTAGAGGCTCCCGGCCCCGGGCGACGCGCCCATCTCCATGGTGCCGGCCCAGAAGCGGCCCTGCGGATCGCACTTCCCATTGTTGAAGCGGTTCCCCGGCTTGTCGGCCTCAGGCGACGCGATGGGGCGAAACGCGCCCGTTTCCGGATCGAGCCACCCGAAGCCCTCCTGCGCCGCGGCGATGAGCTCCCTCCCGTCCGACGCCGCGATGGCGCCGACGATCTGGCCGAGGGGCACGACCGTGTCGATCAGCGCCGCAGGGTCGGACACGTGCAGGGCGGGCGCGAGGATGTCGACCCAATAGAGCTTGCCCGACAGCTCGTGCCAGATCGGGTTCTCGCCCAGGAAGGCCTTCGCCCTCACGGCAGGAACGGCCTCGGCCGAGCGCCGCCGGGCGGGCCGGGGCGGCCGGTTCGGCTGGGCGAAGGCGGCGTTCTCCGCA
>DATHAU010000183.1:0-2355 GCA_035296545.1 Microvirga sp. | reverse complement strand
CCTCGCAATTCGACGGACACAGGCCCGAACCGGGCGAGTTCCCGCAGGCGATTCTGATCGAGCACAGGCGGCAGGCCCGTAGAGAGCGACCCGCAGATCGTCGCGTGCAGCTTGCCCTCCCGCCGGCCCAGCACGTCCCAGGCGATCTTGCCCGCAAAAGGCGCGGCCTTCATCTCGTCGTTCAACCGCCCATAGGCGGGCGATTGCAGCAGGGCGTCGGCGGGGACCGGCAGGACCAGCGAGAACACCCGCTCGTGCCGCCCCATCACGTAGGACGATCCCTCGCGGGTCCCGATGACCCGCGGATGGTCCGGCGCCACCAGAGGCAGGTGGGCGAGGCGGTAGGTTTCGTCGAGGGCAAGACCCTCCCCGGGCTCGAAGCGGGTCCGGCTGCGCTCGTAGCCGAGTTCGGAATCCTGGCAGAACCTGATCGTCGGAGGGGAAGCATTCATGGATGGTTCTCAGCGGAAGGGATGGTTGTCAGCAGAAGGTGGGGTCGCGTTCGATCCTGGCCTCGAGCCGCACGGGCGCGCGCGCCTTCAGCCCGCTCAGCAGCACCCGGCGGTGCACCAGGTCGCCTGCGCTCACCGAGGTGCGGCCGACGAGGCCGCTCACCGCGTCGCGGGCGGCCTCGAGCATCCCCGCGCGCCGACGCCGGAGCCGGGCCAGGCCCTGATCGGGCCTGCCCGCCCTGAGGAAGCGGTCGAGCACCCGGATCCAGCCGTCCTGCGGGAGGTCGCCGTCGTCGAGGCACAGGAGCCAGTCGCGCCGGGCCGCCCCCGCGCCCGCCCGCCAGGAGGCGTCCGTCGCGACGATCAGGGTTGCGCCCGCCGCATCGGCGACAACCGCCACCATGTCGTCGTGCCGCTCCGACAGGACGACCGCATCGCCCACCAGCCCCGCGGTCACGGCGGGAACCAGGGCGCTCAACGTGACGGCCAGGGCCTCGGGGCCCCGCCGGACGCGGATGAGGGCGGTGATCATGGGGCCAGCATATACCTTTTTCCGCCGCCAGCCGGCAAATCGGGGAAAACCCGGAAGACCGCTTGCTCTCGTTCACTTTCTGTTCTTATGCTCAAGGTCTCCTGTTTACCGCTTCGATGGAGGTCGCCATGACGATTCGCCCTAAGGGCTCGGCCCGGGACGATGCTCTCTCCCGGCCGGCGGTTCGCTCCCCCATCGAGGCGGCGGAGGCGGCGCGGCAGCGGCGGGACGATCCGGCCCATCGCGTCGAGGCCGAGCGGCGGCGGGGCCGGGGCGCGGTGACGAACCCGACCGGGCGCTACGAGCCCGCGCAGCGGGAAGGCTTCGCGGACGGCTGGAGCCTCGAGGAGGAGCTTCCGCCCCTGCCCACGGAGGTGATCGTCGAGAAGCCGCGCACCATCGTCACCCGCAACGATTCCCCCGACATCCTGTTCGAGAAATCCATCAATCCCTATCGCGGCTGCGAGCACGGCTGCTCCTATTGCTTCGCCCGCCCCACCCATGCCTATCAGGGCCTGTCCTCCGGGCTCGATTTCGAGACCAAGATCTTCGCCAAGCCCAATGCCGCCGAACTGCTGGAGAAGGAGCTGCGCGCCGGCGGCTACCAGCCGACGGCCATCGCGCTCGGGGCCAACACCGACCCCTACCAGCCCGTGGAGCGGCGCTTGCGCATCACCCGGGCGATCCTCGACGTCCTGCACCGGGCGAACCATCCGGTCGCGGTCGTGACCAAGTCGGCGCTGGTGCTTCGCGACATCGACATCCTGGGCCCCATGGCCGCCCGGCAGCTCGCCAAGGTGGCGGTCTCGGTCACGACCCTCGACCCGAAGCTCGCCCGCAGGATGGAGCCCCGCGCCGCCTCCCCGGCGAAACGGCTCGACACCATCCGCAGGCTGACCGAGGCCGGGATTCCCGTGACCGTTCTGGTGGCGCCGATCATCCCGGCGATCAACGACCACGAGATCGAGGCGATCCTGAAGGCCTGCGCCGCCGCCGGCGCGGGGGAGGCCGGCTACGTGCTCCTGCGGCTGCCGCACGACCTCAAGGACCTGATGCGCGACTGGCTCGTGGAGCATTACCCGGACAAGCTCAATCACGTGTTCTCCCTGCTGCAGGAGGCCCGCGGCGGCAAGGACTACGATCCCAGATGGGGCGTGCGGCAATCCGGGATCGGCCCCTATGCCTGGATGATCGGCCGCCGCTTCGAGACGGCGGCCGGGCGGCTCGGGCTCAACAAGCGCGGCATGCGGCTCCGCACGGACCTGTTCCGGGCTCCGGCCAGGGAGACGGGGCAGCTGTCCCTGTTCTAGGGCGCCGGGTCGAGGGGGATCCGGGAAGGCGGATGAACGGCGGCGGGCAACATCATCTTAC
>DATHAU010000182.1:0-5421 GCA_035296545.1 Microvirga sp. | reverse complement strand
AGGGGTGAGGGTGGTGCGGCTGGATGAGAGAGGTTGAGGGCGAGGCGCTGTAGCAGCCCGTGAGCTTTTCATCTGAGTGGAGAGCTTTGACATTCCGACCCCCACCCCTACCCCTCCCCGCAAGGGGGAGGGAAGAGCGCGCTTCATCCTGCACGCGATCCCCTTCCCTCGCTGCGCTCGCCGGTCCAATCCCAAGGATCGGCAAGATGACAGGAGGGTGTCAGACCCTCCTCGTCATGGCCGGGCTTGTCCCGGCCATCCCGACGGGAGAACCGCAGCGCCCTGGTGATCGGGATCACCGGCGCAAGGCCGGTGATGACCAAGAGGGTGTCATTCCGCCGGCCCTGCGGACCGGCCGAAGCGGTCGCGGGCGTGAGACCGCCAGGGAGGGAGTCCACTCCCGCGCGCCACAAGTCCCGCAGCCGCCGGGGTTAAGCGCCGGCGAAACGCCTGCCGCTTAATGCGCCGCCGCTTCCAGCAGGCGCTGGGCGGCCGCGCGGGCTTCCTCCGTGATGGTGGCGCCGGCGAGCATGCGGGCGATTTCCTCGCGGCGGGGGGTTTCCTCGAGGGGGACGACCCGGGTGGCGACCCGGTCCTCCACCCCGCGCACGCCTTCCTTGGCGATGAGGAAATGGCTTTCGGCGCGGGCGGCCACCTGGGGCGCGTGGGTGACGGCCATCACCTGCACCCGCCGCGACAGGCGCGCGAGGCGCTGGCCGATGGCGTCCGCGACCGCGCCGCCGACGCCGGTGTCGATCTCGTCGAACACCAGGGTGGGGGCGGAGCCCTTGTCGGCCAGCACCACCTTAAGGGCCAGCATGAAGCGGGAGAGCTCGCCGCCGGAGGCCACCTTCATCAGGGGGCCGGCCTTGGTGCCGGGGTTGGTCTGGGCCCAGAACTCCACCCGCTCGAACCCGGCCGCGTCGCGGCTCGCCTCGTCGGTGGTGATCTGCGTGATGAACCGCGCCCGCTCCAGCTTCAGGGGCGGCAGTTCGGCCTGAACGGCGGCGTCGAGGGCCTGGGCCGCCTTCGTGCGGCCGGCGGAGAGCGTCCTGGCGGCGGCCACATAGGCCTTGTCGGCCTCCTTGAGGGCGGCCTCCAGCCCGGCGAGCTTTTCCTCGCCCGCGTCGATGGCCGCCACATCCTCCTCGAAGCGCTCCCGCAGGGCGGCGAGCTCGTCGGCGGGAACGTTGTATTTGCGGGCGGCGGCGCGCAGGGCGAAGAGGCGCTCCTCCGTCTGCTCCAGCTCGCGGGGATCGTATTCGGCGGCGCGGATGGCCTCCTCCAGGGCGGCCCTCGCCTCGTCGATGGCGACAAGCGCCGCATCGAGCGCCCTGACGCTGGGCTCCACCAGGGCCGGAGCCTGGGCGCCGCGCCGTTCGAGCTTGCGTACCGCGGCGGAGAGCTCGGGCGCAGGAGACGCGGAGCCCGCCACCGCCTCGTAGGCCTCGTTCAGGTCCTGGGCCACCTTCTCGGACTGCATCATGACGATCCGGCGCCCGGCGAGGGTTTCCTCCTCCCCGGCCTGCGGGTTGAGCTTGGACAGCTCCTCCACCGCATGGCGCAGGAAATCGGCCTCCCGGCGGGCCTTGTCGATGCGGGCCCGGTGCTCCTGCAGGGCGGTGCGGGCCTCGCGCACCCGGCGCGCCGCCTCGCCCACCGCCTGCGCCTCGCGGGAGAGCCCGCCGAAGGCGTCGAGGATGGCCCGGTGGGTGACGGGATCGACCAGGGCGCGGTCGTCGTGCTGGCCGTGGATCTCCACCAGGGCCGAGCCGATGGCCCGGAGCACCTGGACGCTCACGGGCTGGTCGTTGACGAAGGCGCGGGTGCGCCCGTCGGCCACCTGGACCCGGCGCAGGATCAGGTCGCCGTCCACGTCGATGTCGGCGTCGGTGGCGATGCGGCGGGCCGGATGATCGACCGGGCAGTCGAACACCGCCGTCACCTGCCCCTGCGCCTCCCCATGGCGGACGAGGCCCCCGTCACCCCGCCCGCCGAGGGCCAGCGCGAAGGCGTCGAGCAGGATGGACTTGCCGGCGCCCGTCTCGCCCGTGAGGACGCTCAGGCCCTCACGGAAATGGAGCTCAAGCCGGTCGATGAGAACGATGTCGCGAATCGCGAGCTGGATGAGCATGGAAGGTGGGGTTTACGCCCTCTTCTGGCCGACCTGGGGAACGCCGCGGAAGGCCTTGCTGATCCAGGACTCGGAATCCTCGCGCGGCTCGACGCCGCCCTTGGTGAGCAGGGCGTAGGCGTCCTTGTACCAGGGAGAGTCGGGGAAGTTGTGGCCGAGAACGGCGGCCGCGGTCTGCGCCTCGCTGGCGATGCCCATGGCCATGTAGGCTTCCGTGAGGCGCTGGAGGGCCTCTTCCACATGGCGGGTGGTCTGGTAGCGGGAGACCACCTGGCGGAAGCGGTTGATGGCGCCGGAATAGTTGCGCTTCTGGAGGTAGAAGCGCCCGACCTCCATCTCCTTGCCGGCGAGCTGGTCGCTGGCCACCTGGATCTTCTTCTTGGCGTCGGCCACGTATTCCGACTGGGGATAGCGCTGGATCAGGTCCTGAAGCGCCAGGATCGCGCGCTCGGACTTCTCCTGGTCGCGGGTGATGTCCGGGATCTGGTCGTAATAGGCCGAGGCCATCAGGTACTGGGCGTAGGCCGCGTCGGGGGTGGAGGGATGGCTCTGGAGATAGCGCTTGGCCGAGGTGATGGCCTCCTCGTAGAGCCCGCCCTCGTAATTGGCGTAGGTTTCCATGATCAGGCCCCGGCGGGCCCATTCCGAGAAGGGATACTGCCGGTCCAGGCTGCTGAATTTCTTCGCCGCGCCCTCGTAGTCGCGCTTCTGGATCCGGGCGAGGCCGTCATTGTAGACCTGCTCGGCCGGAACGTCGGCGACGATCTCCGGCTTGTAGGTCTCGCTCTTGTCGAACGGGTTGAGCGACTGGATCGTGTCGCAGCCTGCCAGCGCCAGCGCGCAGGCGCCCACCAGGAGCGCGCGGCCAGCAGCGCCCTTGAAGCCCAAATAAGCCTTCGCGAAAGACATGTTTCGCGGTCCTCCGAAAAACCGTGCTCTGTGTTGTGAACGATGCACGAAGGTTCTTTAGCCTATGCGCGCGGAAAGAGCCAACCCCATCCGGCAGGCTTTATCGAACAGGGTTGAGGAAGGCTGTGCGAATTCCTGCGGCAAAGGCGCTCGGCCCCTGCGAGGGCGCGCGGGCGGGCCTCGGCCCTAGTGCACTTCCGGGGCGAAGGCCGGCCGGGCCGCGTGGCCGAGATCCGCATAGCCGGGCTCGCGGCGGGGGGCGGCGTCCACGATGGCGTAGTTGGAGCGGCTGGAGAACAGAGCTTCGAGCACCGAGAAGTTCAGGCGGTGGCCGCCGCAATAGGAGCGGTAGGTGCCGAGCAGGGGCAGGCCGGCAAGCGACAGGTCGCCCACCGCGTCGAGGATCTTGTGGCGGACGAACTCGTCGCCGTAGCGCAGGCCCTCGGGGTTGATCACCCCGTCGTCGCCGATGGCCACCGTGTTCTCGAGGGAGGCGCCGAGCGCGAAGCCGGCGCTCCACAGCTTTTCCACGTCGCGCATGAAGCCGAAGGTGCGGGCGCGGGAGATCTCGCGGCGGAAGACGGAGGGCGACAGGTCGATCATCTTGCGCTGACGGCCGATCACCGGGGTGGGGAAGTCGATCTCCACGTCGAGGCGGAAGGAGCGGTCGTTGGGCTGCAACTCGGCGAAGGCCTTGCCCTGGGTGACGCGGACGGGCTTGAGGACCTTCAGGTAGCGGCGGCCCGCGCTCTGGGTCACGATACCGACCCCGTCGATGGCGTCGATGAAGGGGGCCGAGCTGCCGTCGAGGATCGGCACTTCCGGCCCGTCGATCTCCACCAGAACGTTGTCGATCCCTAAGCCCGCGAGGGCGGCCATCAGGTGCTCGATGGTGGCCACGGCGCCGCTGTCGCGGTCGCCGATGACGGTGCAAAGCTCGGTGGCGGTCACCGCCAGATGGCGGGCGTCGATGAGGCGGTCCAGGCCGCCCTGGAGCCCGGTCCGCAGGAAAGCGATGCCATGATTCGCCTCGGCAGGATGAAGGATGATCTTCACCTCGTCCCCGGAATGGACCCCGACACCCAGGAGAGTGACGGCTGCGCGAAGCGTGGTCTGATGGCTCTGCTTCATTATTCTCGGCCCTCGTCGGCGGGATTTTGCTCGCTCCCGCCCTTTCGACTTGGGCACCTTAGTCGTACAGCCAGGCCAGGCCAAATCACGCTTTCTTACGTTCTGTTACAAACGCGACCGTTGTTAAGTATTTGATAACCATAGGCTTTCGGAAAAAGGAAACCCCCGGCCGCGGGGCGGCCGGGGGCTCGTTGTAACAGTAACGCTAGGTCAGTTCAGCAACGATTCAGTTTGCCTGGCGGCGGAGGAAGGCGGGGATCTCGAGCTGATCGTCCTCCATGTTGCGCTGGACCGGAGCCATCGGCGGCGGAGCCGGACGGTAGCCCTGCGGCGCAGGCGCCCGCTGCTTGGCGTATTCCGCATGAACCGAGGACGGAGCCTGCTGCCCCTGCGGGGCCTGCCGGGGAGCCGGCCCCTCGGAGGGGTGATGCGGCTCGTCCTTGCGGCCGAACCCGATCGTCGCGAGGCGCTGGATCAGGGACGGCTTCTGCTCCTGGGCCGGGGCGGGCTCGCCCCGGCTGGCGCGCATCTGGGCCTGGGCCGGCATCGGCAGCTCGTCGATCCGCGGCATCCGGGCCGGGCGAACGGCGCGCTCCGCCTGCGGGGGGATGAAGGAGCCGTGGTCGAGGGGCTCCTCCTCATAGGAGGGCTGCTGGGCGGCCGGGGCCTCGTAGGCCGCCGCACCCTTGGGCTGGGCCGGGGTCAGGACCACGTCGTCGCGGACCACCGGCTGCGGAGCGGGCTCCGCCGGGGCCGGCATGGACAGGCGCGGGGGAGACGCCGGGGTGAGAACGGACCCGGCTTCGCTGCGGATGGGAGCCGCCTTCACCGGTTCGGCCTGGGCGGTGGCGCGAAAGGTGGGAACCGCCCCGGTATGGGTGGCGCGGGCCCGGGCCTCGGCGCGCAGGCGCTCGGCCACTTCCGAGATCCGCTGCTCGGTCGCCGACAGGTCGACGCCGCTCTCGACCAGGGCATGGTCGATGCCGGTCGCCACCACGGAGACCCGGATGATTCCCTCCAGGCTCTCGTCGAAGGTGGCGCCCAGGATGATGTTGGCGTCCTGGTCCACTTCCTCGCGGATGCGGGTGGCCGCCTCGTCGAGCTCATAGAGGGTGAGGTCGTTGCCGCCCGTGATGGAGATCAGCAGGCCGCGCGCGCCCTTCATCGACACGTCGTCGAGGAGCGGGTTGGCGATGGCGGCTTCCGCCGCCCGGATGGCGCGCTTCTCGCCGGAGGCCTCGCCGGTG
>DATHAU010000181.1:0-4222 GCA_035296545.1 Microvirga sp. | reverse complement strand
CTGCTCTCGGCGGTGCCCGTAGACGTTGGGCTCTCACAAAAGCTGAAAGAGTTCAGGAACAGCGCCTGAGCGGCGTCAGGTGCTCGGGCTGACCGCTCGGGCGATGATGTCTACGCGCATCTTGCAAGCGGATCGACCATATCGATCGGCCCTGAGGGCGCAGGGATGGCGAGCCGATGGGTTACGATTCTAACGGACTTTCAACGCGGGTCCTAGCTTGACCCGCATTGGACTTGATAACCCGAGCTATGCAGGGTGTCGTTTGCTGACCTGGTACAATCGCCGTCCCGTCCCGGAGAGCCGCTCCAGGTAAAGATGCAGGACAGGCCTGATGAAGAGGGTCAGTAGCTGCGACTTCCGAAAAGCCAAAGCTCGCGGACCTGGAAGCGGCCCGAGGGGGAGTATATGGCAGGGGTGGTGCGTCTGCTTCTCTGGAACATCCAATACCGGAGACGGGGGTCGCCCCGCGGCTGCATGTTGTGGGAAATCATCGATAGCCACTCGCCCGATCTCATCTGCATCACAGAGGGCCATGAAGACTTCCTCGAGAATCATCACACGATTACCTCCGAGGCTGATTATGGCTATCCCCTCAGGGCGGGACGGAGGAAGGTTCTTTTGTGGAGCCGTTCCCCTTGGCGGCAAGTGGACCCCGTAGGGTCTGACACTTTGCCGTCAGGGCGCTTCGTGGCCGGGACGACCGCGACCCCCATCGGCCCCCTTCGCTTCCTGGGGGTGTGTGTCCCATGGGATCAGGCGCATGTCACATCGGGCCGCCGTGATCGCAAGAAGTGGGAAGATCACACAGCCTATCTTCATGGGCTCGCGAACATCGTGGCCCGCGAGGAACATGGTAGACGAACGGTGGTGCTTGGCGACTATAATCACCGGGTCCCAAGAAAGCGCGAGCCCGTAGAGGTAGCTAAGGCCCTGGAAAGGATCCTAGGGGAAGGTCTTCACCTCGCTACGAGCGGCATCATACCCGGTGTCGGGCGCCCGTCTATCGATCATGTCGCGCATACGCTAGACTTAGAAGCTGTGCGGGTCCATGGTCTCTCCAACCTGAGCCCAGACGGGGCAGAGATGACTGATCACATTGGGCTTGTTGTCGAGCTACAGCAGCGGTCAGCCAATATAGGCGTTTCCCTGAAAACTTAAGTGAAACCGCTGCAATGAGACTGATGTCGCGTCGGAAGGGACAGGGCCGCCGATGCCGCCTTTTCCGTGCTCTAGCAGCTTTTCACGCACCTGCCCGGCCAATGCTACAAGGAGCTTCACTCGCATCCCGCTTGCGTCAGCGGCGGGGCGAAGCCATGGCCAGGGAGCGGTAGGCTTTCGGAGGTTGACGCCAGGAGCACGCGGTGCCGTTTGCCTGCACGGACGGCCTGTGGGTTTCTACGGCAGATAGGGAACTCTGCACCAGGGCGCCAGCGCGGCCGCTCGGAAAGCCGATCACCGCCTCAAGCCGAGCGGCACAGCCTTCCCGCGGATGCGGACGGCCGGGATGAGGCTTGGCCCGCGGCTGCCTCACATTGGATGAACTTGGCGTCCTAGAGACCTTTGGTTTCATCCTCGATGGACGCCTCGACGAAGGCCACGAAATGCGTGAGAGCAGTGGGCGTCCAGAACTGACCTGACAGCAAGAACGCCCAGCAGACGAGCCGCATCGCCAGACTGCGCCGCGTGCTGGCGATGAAGTCCGCCATTCTGCTCCGCTCAGAAGAAGGAGCCTCGGTATCGGGAAGATCTTCAGACACACTCATGATTTGCATTTGTTCATGACCGGTGACGTTAAAGTACGAAAGTAATAGCACCGTCTCTATTGTCTGTCGCGACGCTTTCGGTCGCATTCGAAGCGTTCCCGCGCAAGCCCGGGAGTTATTTCGGATGAATGGATGCTCAACCTTAATCCAACTCTCCGTGCAGCCATGGCGCCGGGCCCGCTTGCTTGGAATCGTGCCGCCGGGCTCTAGAGGCATTCGACAACGAGAATGGTACGAGGTTTCACGCGGCAGGCTCTTCGACCGCGGGAATCGTCGTCGCAAAAAACAGCTCGTGGTCCCAATAAAAGCGTTCGACCGAACCCGAAGGCAAGGTTCCCAGCTGAGATCGGAAAGCGGCCATGGCCGCTCGCTTCCTCTGACTCGCACCATGGATCGGAAGAACCAAGGCGCCTGCCAGATCACGCCATTTCAAGCGTCGGCCAAGGCCGGAAAACCAGACCAGCCATATCGGGTATTGCAGCAGGTCAACGGTGAGGCCGGAGCGCAGGACAGCATCAGTGACCATCTTGAAGGCCGCCTCATGGTCCTTGTGGCGATCATGCCTGTGCGTGACGTAGACTTCCCCAGGCCGGAATGTTCTCAGCAGCGCCGCAATCCGATCCACCGCTTGAGCGCGGTCCGGGCCAGGCAGGGCGTCGAGACCTCCATCAGGATACGACAAGAACTCCAGATCCTCCGCCGGAACGCCGAGCGTTGCAGCGGCAGCGGCGACTTCTCCATTACGCAGCTGCGTAATCCGCTCACCGGCGGCATCTCTGGCATCATCGCCAAAGCAGCCGGCCCCGTCGGTCAGAATGACAACTTTGACAGGGATTCCCCGCTCGCGCTTCAGGGCGATCAGGCCACCACAGCCGAACGTCTCGTCGTCCTGATGCGGGGCAAAGACAATGGCTGACTTTTCGGTCAACTTCATCGGCCTGCCGCGCAGCATGACTCCCCGGAAGACCGCATGAGAGAACAGCTTTCGCGCCTTGTTGAGCGCCCGCTCGCGGCGTGTCTCTGCAGGCTTCGCGTGCGAGGGCTCTATCCCGCTGCGGTCTAGCAGGTTGTCCGAGAGCGTTTCGGGATCTGCCAAGGGCTACTCCTCATCCGAACATGGGCAACGGCGATCGTTGAGACTTCATTGCGACCAGCCGCGCATGGTCAAGATACCGCGGCCTTGCTTTTGACGGACGCCGCTCAGTCGAATCCGGCTCCGGAAGCGCCGATCTGCGGGGAATCGCGTGCATCAATCGGCTACCCGCCTCAGACCCGTAGCCATCAGCAACCGCCCGAGTGCTCCACCCTTGGACACCTGCTTCCGGTAGAGGCGCGATAGGATCATCGATACGTATCGGAGCCGGTCCCCTTGCGGGCTTCGTAGATTCAAGTCCTTGAAGAACGCTACCGTGTCCTGCGACAGGTAGACCGAATTTCTCTCGATGAACCGGGTGGCCGAACGGATGTCTCTTTGTGTGGAAAGTCGGCTGCGAACTCCTCCACGTATGCTCACTGCGCTGGTGTCCAGGTTCACCAGCTTGAACCCCTGGGCCACTGCCGAGATCAAGAGATCCCAATCTTCGTGGCGATGCAGCAACGGGTCGAATTGCAGGCAATCGCGCCATTTGCGGTGGAAGATCAGGCTCGGGGTGGGAACGAGAAACTTCGACAAGACAAGAGCTTCTGCGAGGGCTCGGGGATCGTCGATGATGGCAGGCGGGCGGGAGATCAATCGCCTGCGAGCCACCAGATTATCAATGAAAACCTGCTTCTCTGTGGAAGAGTGCGCGCCGATCTTCTCTTTTGCGAGTGCAAGACGGTGCGGCTCCCAGGTGTCGTCCGAGTCGAGGAGCGCGATATATTGTTCCTGCGCCGCCATCATGCCGACGTTGCGTGCGGCGCCAACTCCTCCGTTAACGGGAAGTCGAATAAACCGCACCTTCTCGGCAAGCGGCTGAAGCTGCTCCGCGACCGGCGGGTCCGAACCATCATCGACAACAATGATCTCGCGCGCCTGGTAGCTTTGAGCAAGCACGGACGCAATCGCTTGAGAAACCAGCTTTGCACGCCCGAATGTGGGAATCACAACTGAAAAGCGCGGTTCGTGTATCGATGGCAGCATCGTCACTTATTTTCCCGGGCTGGAGGCGTTGGAGAGGGCTGGATTTTGCCATCGGATGATTTTTCCCGCCGCAGGCCGGAGCAAGCGGACCGGATCTGCGGCGCATAGGGAAATGGCCAAATCCCGGCTCGGACAGGTTGGAGACTAAGGAGCAGTGCGACGGAAGCGCTCACCGAAAAGCCCGCTCTCCCTAAGATTTTCGCCGTTTGTTGCTCCTGTGTTCGAGGAAGAGGTCGACCAGTAGGTACATGGGCCATGTGAGCATGAACGCGACGCGATGGACGACGGTATCGCTGTCCTTCAGCTCCTTGGGTGGCGCTGCCATCAGGAGCACGCC
>DATHAU010000180.1:0-2920 GCA_035296545.1 Microvirga sp. | reverse complement strand
CGAAGATGCCGCTCTGGTCGGGGGACTCACAGCGGCGGACCTGCTCTACCATGCCGCTGCCATCAAACCTGAGGTACTCCGAGCGGCGGATTTCTCTCGGGTGGCTGAGGTCGCCGCCCCCTTCACCTTCGCTGCTCATGCGGGCGACTTCGCGACCCGTGGGGCCGAGATCGCCCTGCGCGGCTACACCGCCGAGCGAGTGGTCATGGCGCGGCTCATCGAGGATGGGCACCATATCCAACTGGCAGCAGACAGCACCACACCGGGGTTCGACCTTCTCGTCGATGGAATGCCGGTCCAGGTGAAGTGCTGTGAGAACCTGAGCCTTTTCACCGAGCACTTCGAGCGCTACCCGGACATCCCAGTCATTGCCGATGCGGATCTCGCGGCTCGTGCGGCGGAGTCAGGCGCCGAGTGGGCGCACATGGTCGGGACGGTGGAAGGGTTCGACCTGGGCGAGGTCGAAGCCTTGGTGAAGCGGACTTCGGGGGAGGCCGGAGAAATGGCCACCCCTGACTTGCTGGGGTTCGCGCTGGGAGTGGGCGTCGTGCGCGGTGCCAGTCAGGTCTGGCAGGGGAGGATACCCCTTCACGACCTACCGGCCTGGCTCGTCGTGGATGCAGCGTCCCGAGGCATTCTCACTTTTGCCGGAGGCCAGACCGGTGTGGTGGTCTGCTCTCTGAGGAGAGGTTCTTTCTGGAGTGGGTTTTCGAGCCTGTTGGAGGGCAAAGGAAGGCTCCAGAAGAAGCCCAAGCCGGAGGAGATCGTGGCCAAGCTCCGGCAGGTGGATGTGCTGGTGTCGCAAGGCCAGTCGGTGGCCGAGGCGGTGCGCTCGATCGGTGTGACGCCGTTTACCTGACTTGCGCTGGCGCAAGGAGTTCGGCGGCCTGAAGACGGACCAGGTGAAGCGGCTCAAGGCGCTGGAGAAGGATCGAGCCACTGAGGCGCCATTGGTTCGAGCCCAATGGCGAGGGAGCGGCTCCGGAAGGCCGTGTCGGACCTGACGCTCGAGAAGCTCATCCTCCGGGGTGAGGCTTTGCCGAACGCCTCGGGAAACCATTGAGCCCCGCCCGCCGCCGTTGCTGCATCGAGCATGTCAGGCAGACGTTCCAGGTCTCGGAACGCTTCGCCTGCCGGGTTCTGGGACAGCATCGCTCGACATGAGCCGCAAGGTGCCGCGGGGCCGAGACGACGAAGCGGCCCTCACGGCGGACATCATCGCACTGGCGCGCGAGTATGGCCGCTATGGCTACCGGCGCATCACGGCGCCCCTTCGGGAGGCTGGCTGGGCGGTGAATGTGAAGCGCGTCGAGCGGATCTGGCGGCGGGACTGAGGAGGATCAGGAAAGGCCCCAGTGGGGCGTTTCCCCGACGAAGCTGAAAGGTGCCAGCGAAGCAGCCGAAGAAGGGGAGGCTCTGGCTCAACGACGGATCCTGTGTCCGCTTGCGGCCAGAACACCCGAACCATGTCTGGTCCTGCGACTTGGGCGAAAGCCGGACGCACGACGGCAAGGAAGTTCCGCATGCTCAACCTCATCGACGAGTTCACGCGCGAGTGCCTGGCGCTCCGGGTCGACCGGAAGCTCAACTCGACGGACGCCGTCGACGTCCTCTCGGAGCCGGTCATCCTCCGGGGTGTGCCCGGCCACATCAGGTCCGACAACGGCCCCGAGTTCATCGCTCAGGCCATGCGGGAATGCATAAAGGCCGTGGGCGCGAAGACCGCCACCATCGAGCCGGGCTCCCCTCGGGAGAACGGGTACTGCGAGAGCTTCAACTCCAAGCTCCGCGACGAACTCCTCAACCGCGAGATCTTCTACAGCCTTGCCGAGGCAAAGGTCGTCATCGAGAGCCGGCGCAGGCACACCAACACCAAGCGCCCGCACTCATCCCTGGGCTACCGGCCTCCAGCGCCAGAGGTCGTCCAGTGGCCGGCTTCGCCACCCGGAGCCGCTTCGCCAGCCACCCCAGCCGTAGCGACAAGACCCGCCATGCACCAAGACTGAAACCGGACCACCCAATGAGGGCAGGCCACCCGGGGAGATGCGGTCCGGCGGCCTGCACTATCCTGGGCAGCTGGAGGTTAGTGCCTGGATGACGTTACCCGAGGGGCTTGCGTCAGGTCACTTGGGCAGCAGCACCCCGTCCAAGACGTGGATGACGCCGTTCGACTGCATCACGTCGCCGATGGGGACGTTGTAGACGTTCCCCGACTCGTCGAACACGGAGAGGCTGCCCGAGGGCTGCACCTGGACGGTCAACGCATCGCCCGAGACGGTGTCGAGGTTGACCATGCCTTCGCTGTTTGCCTCTTCCCGGAACATCTCGGCCGTCCAGTTGCCCGCCACCACATGCGCGGTCAGGACCTTGGTGAGCATGTCCTTGTTCTCGGGCAGGAGCAGGGTGTCCACTGTCCCGGCGGGCAGCGCGGCGAAGGCGTCATTGACCGGCGCGAACACGGTGAAGGGACCTTCCCCTTGCAGCGTCTCGACAAGGCCCGCCGCTTGGACGGCCGCGACCAGCGTGGTGTGATCGGCCGAGTTCATCGCGTTGGTGACGATGTCGTTGGTCGCGGGCATCTCGGCTCCGCCAACAACAGGAACGGCACCCGCGTCGGCAGCCATGGTGTCGGCAGCCATTGCATCATCGGCCGGGGCAGCCGCTGCGGCATCTTGGGCTGCAGCGGGTGTGAAGACCGCATCGGTCACGTGGATCACGCCGTTGCTTTGGTCCACGTCGGCAATGGTGACGTTGGCTATGGTGCCGTTCTCGTCCGTGATCTGGATGCCGTCGCCGGCTGCGTTCATCTCCGCGTTGAGCATGCAGCCACCCACGGTCTCGATCATGTGCGAGCCGCCGTCGTCCGCGATCATGGTGCCGATCGCCTCGGACATCGCCTCAGTGGCCACAACGTGGCAGG
>DATHAU010000179.1:0-3050 GCA_035296545.1 Microvirga sp. | reverse complement strand
TTGGCCGCCCCCGCATCGGCGAAGCGCCGGTAGGCCGCGGTGGGAATGCCGAACTCGGCGCACAGGTCCTTGGTGAAGGCCTTCGAGCCCTCGAGCCGGGCCGCCTCGCGGCTCGGGCCGAAGGCCTTGATGCCGGCGCCCGTCAGGTCGTCCACGAGGCCCGCCACCAGGGGCGCTTCCGGCCCCACCACCACGAAGCCGATGTTCATGATCCGGCAGAAATCGACGACCGCCCGATGGTCGGCGACATCGAGCGCCACGTTCGACCCGTGCTGCGCCGTGCCCGGATTGCCGGGGGCGACGAAGAGCTTTTCGCACAAGGGGCTCGCGGACAGCTTCCAGGCCAGCGCATGCTCGCGCCCGCCGGAACCGATGAGAAGAATGTTCATGCCGCGCCCTCCTGGAGATCGTTGCGCTCTTAGCGGCTCCGGCGGTTCGCGCCTACCGGGAAATTGCGCCGCGGCCGCGCCCGGCCGGGGCGCGGCAAATTGTACGGGGACAGTTCGCCCCTGCGGCCGTCCCGCCGCGCCGGAGCCCTTGGCAGACCGGACCCGGGAGGATTAGGTTCACGTCATGTTCGCAGAAAAAGTCCCCTCGAATGCCCCCGAATGGTCGGTGTCAGACCTCGCGGGCGCCCTCAAGCGCACCCTGGAGGAGGCGTTCGGCTTCGTGCGCCTGCGCGGCGAGGTCTCGGGCTATCGCGGGCCCCATTCGTCGGGACACGCCTATTTCTGCATCAAGGATCAGAACGCCCGCATCGACGCGGTGATCTGGAAGGGCTCCTTCGCCCGGCTCAGGATCAAGCCGGAGGAGGGCATGGAGGTGATCGCCACCGGGCGCATCACCACCTTTCCGGGCTCGTCCAAGTACCAGATCGTCGTCGAGGCCCTGGAGCCCGCCGGCATCGGCGCGCTCATGGCGCTCCTGGAGGCGCGCCGCCGCAAGCTTAGCGCCGAGGGGCTCTTCGCCGCCGAGCGCAAGCGGGAGCTGCCGTTCCTGCCGCAGGTGATCGGCGTCGTCACCTCGCCCACGGGGGCGGTGATCCGCGACATCCTCCACCGGCTCGACGACCGCTTTCCGCGCCGGGTGCTGGTGTGGCCCGTGCGGGTGCAGGGCGAGACCTCAGCGGCGGAGGTGGCGGCCGCCATCCGGGGCTTCAACGCCCTGGAGCCGGGCGGAAGGATTCCGCGTCCCGACGTGCTCATCGTGGCCCGCGGCGGCGGGTCCATCGAGGACCTGTGGGGCTTCAACGAGGAGATCGTGGTGCGCGCCGCCGCCGAGAGCGGCATCCCCCTCGTGTCGGCGGTGGGCCACGAGACCGACTGGACCCTCATCGACCATGCGGCGGACGTACACGCGCCCACGCCCACGGGCGCGGCCGAGATGGTGGTGCCGGTGCGGGCCGAACTGGCCGCCGCCGTGGGCGACCTCGCCCGCCGCCACGGGGAGGCCTCCTTACGGCTCATCGAGCGCCGCCGGTCGGACCTGCGCGCCACGGCGCGCGGCCTGCCGACTCCGGAAGCCCTGTTCTCGCCCAAGCGGCAGCGGCTCGATCTGGCCGCCGCAAGGCTCTATCCGGCCCTCTCGCGCAACACCCGCAACCACGAGGAGCGGCTTCTCAAGGCCGCCCGCAGGCTGGCCCAGGTCTCGCCGGTGGCGAATCTCGCCCGCCTGCGGGCAAGGCTCGATGCGGTGGGGCCGCGGTCCTATCATGCGGTCTGCCGCTCCATCACCCTGCGGGGCGAGACCCTGAGGCAGATCGGCCACCGGCTGGCGGCCTCGCAGGAGGCGCTCCTGCGCGCGGAGCGGACCCGGCTCGCCCAGGCGGCCGAAGTCGCCCGGAGCCTGGGCGAGCGGCTCGCTCCCGCCCTCCAGGGCCAGCTCGCCCGCAAGGCCAGCCGCCTGGAGGCGTCCGCCAAGCTGTTCGACAGCCTGAACTACAGGTCCGTGCTCAAGCGCGGCTTCGCCCTAGTGCGCGATGCGGGCGGGCTTCCCGTGCGCTCGGCGGACGCGGTGCTCGACGGCCAGTCCCTGGTGCTCGAATTCGCCGACGGCAAGGCCGACGCCACGGGCGGGCGCATCGGCGCGAGGCCCCGGCTGCCCAGGCCCAAGCTCGTCGCGGCGGAGGAGCAGGGGGCACTGTTCTGAACGGGCGCGGGCAGTTTTCGCGATTTGCCGCCGGGGCGGCATTTTCTTCGGGCAAGGCGGTGTATCCGCTCCCCGGCCAGGCCTATGTAAGAGGAACGCCTGTCCGGCATGGATTGATGTTCTGATCCCATGAACAAGTTTGAGCGCAGTGGCGGCGAGGCCGTCGTGCAATATCTCGACAGCAACCTTCGGGTCATCAAGCCCGGGGCCTTCGTGCGCTGCGCCGTCACCGGGCAGCCGATCCCCCTCGACGAGCTGAAGTATTGGAGCGTGGAGCGGCAGGAGGCCTATGCCTCGCCGGAGGCCGTGATGGCGCGCATCGCCGGGAAGGCCCTGCCCTCGCGCTAGACGCGAAAAGAAGGCCTCATGCCCCGCGCCTGGTCTCCCGGATGCGGCCGAGGATGAGATCCCGCAGCCCCGCCTCGTCCTCCAGATAGAGCCGCACCGGCAGGCTCGCCAGCCCCGGCCAGGCTTCGGCGGCCGCGATCCGCATCAGGTCCTTTTCCGTGGTGACGGGCTGAAGGCCCTGTTGCTCCGCCTCGGCCTTGAGGCCCGCGAGGTCGGCTTGCGTATAGGGGTGATGGTCCGGGAAGGGGCGCGCCGCCTCCACCGCCGCCCCGCAGGCGCGCAGGGTCTCGAAGAACTTGTCCGGCCGCCCGATGCCGGCAAAAGCCAGCACCCGCCGCCCGCGCAGGGCCCGGGCCGCGGCGGGGTCCGCCATGAGCCCGGCCCGGAAGACGCGCCTGCCGCGCCGCTCCGCCTCGCGGGCGATCGCCTCGCCGCCCGCGCCGCCGCCGATCACCAGCACCGCGTCGACCGCGGGCCATTGCGCCTCCATGGGCGCGCGCAGGGGGCCGGAGGGAAGGGCGAGGCCGTTGCCGATGCCGGTCGCCCCGTCCACC
>DATHAU010000178.1:0-2864 GCA_035296545.1 Microvirga sp. | reverse complement strand
CGACCCACGGTGCCGGTTGTGAAGCCGGCCGGGCGCTACGCCTGAGGCTCCCCGGGGGTGGGCCTGTCCCTCTGTGGTCATCCTGAGAGGCTGGCTCGGCCTGCACAGGCGGCGCTCCTCATCCATCTCCAGGGCTGCCTTGAAGGTGGGCTTTGCGGATGCAAGTCAGCGCGACCGGCTCTCCTCCCCCCTTGTGGGAGGAGATGGAGGTGGGGGTGTGAGCACCAGGCCTTCATAGGCTATCGCTCACCCCCCCACCCTGGCCCTCCCCACAACGGGAGGGGAAAGGAGGCGCGGCTCCGAGCCAGGGATTCCCTTCTGCGGGACTTCGTCCCGACCCTCCGCTACGCTCCGGCCGGGAATGACACGGCGGATGTGACTAGCTGTCATCCCCGGCGAGCGCAGCGAGGGAAGGGGATCGTGTGCAGGATAGAGCGCGCTCTTCCCTCCCCCTTGCGGGGAGGGACAAAGGGTGGGGGTCGGAATGTCAAAGCTCTCCACTCAGATGAAAAGCTCACGGGCTGCTACAGCGCCTCACTCTCTGACCGTCTCACCCAGCCGCACCACCCCCACCCCCCACCCCTCCCCGCAAGGGGGAGGGGAAAGGAGAGTGCCGTTTGCCAAGAGGGCAAAAGATGAAACGCCTCCCGGTCAGCCCCTCGCCCGCGCGATCGCCTCGCGCTTCTGGGCGAGGCTCATGCCGCCCACATAGGATTGGGTGCCGACCAGGAACGACGGGGTGGCGGAAAAGCCCAAGGCGTTGCCGAGCTTGAAGGCGTCCTTCATCCACCGGATCGTGCGCTCGTCGTTGCCGATCTCCTCCAGGCGCCGGCGGTTGCCGCCGAGGCGCTCCGCCTCGGCGATGGCGCGCGCTCCGTCGACCGGGCCCTTCAGCCGGAACAGGGCGAGGTGCAGGGGCAGGTAGCGCTCGGGCCCATGGAGCCGGAGATAGGCCAGCGCCGCCTTCGTGGCGGTGACCGAGGAGGCGCCGAGCACGGCGAAGTTGACCAGCACGTAGGTGAGGTCCGGCTCCGCCTCCAGCAGGGCCGGCAGGGCTTCGGCCGAGCGCCTGCACCAGGAGCAGTTGTAGTCGAAATACTCGATCATGATCACGTCCCCGTGCCGGTGGCCGAGGGAGACGGCGCAGGGCAGGGCCAGCGTATCCTCGACCAGCTCGATGGGGGCGGCTTGCGGCTCCGGGGCCGATTGCGCGACGGCGGAGGCGCCTGCGCCCGACAGGGCGAGGCCGGCGAGAAGGCTGCGGCGGGACAGGATCATGGGCAGGATCATGGGATTGAGGCTCGCGATGGAAAAACCCTGGTGAGGCGCGATGATGTCAGGATCAAGGCCAAGCTTGGCGATCCTTTCACCCCGCCCGTGAAGCCCGGCCGGGACTCGTCGGCGCTCCGGTTCCGGGTTACTGTCCGGCCCACGATCCAGGAGAAGGAAAACCGGTTGGGAGGCGCGTTCAGGCAGGACGAGATGGCGGTGATCCGCCGGGCCTATGCCAGGCAGATGCTGGCTGCGGCAGGCATCGAATCCAGCCCCCGGCTGGAAGCGGCCCTGGCGGCGGTTGCGCGGGAGCGTTTTCTCGGGCCGCCGCCCTGGCGGATCATCGGCCCCCTCAGGAACCACGAGCCCCTGTCCTCCCGCGATCCTGCCGTTCTCTACCAGGATGTGCGCGTCGCCCTCGCGCCGGGGCGAGGGGTCAACAACGGCAGCCCGATCCTTCATGCCGGGTGGCTCCAGGCGCTGGCGCCCTGCGAAGGCGAGCGCGTGGCCCATATCGGGGCCGGGACCGGCTACTACACCGCGCTCCTGGCGCATCTCGTGGGCGATGCGGGGCACGTGGTCGCCGTGGAGTTCGATCCCGCCCTGGCCGATCTCGCCCGGGCCAATCTGGCCGACAGGCCCAACGTGACGGTGGTGACGGGCGACGGGGCCGAATGGCCCCGCGAGGCGGCGGACGGGATTTACGTGAACTGTTCCGTCGAGCGCCCGGCGGAGGCGTGGATCGACGGCCTGCGGCCCGGGGGCAGGCTGGTCTTTCCCCTTGGGGTTCCCCGGCCGAAGCCGAGCCCCGGGGGCGGCTTTCATGCCCTCCATGGCGCTGGGTTCTGCGTGACCCGGGAGGCGGGCGGGCTGCGGGCGCGCTGGCTCGGCCATGCCTTCTTCGTGTGCGCGGAAGGGGGCCTGTCCCGGCCCGGGCCCGAGCGGGACAGGCTCAAGGCGGCCTTCGAGGGCGGCGGGATGGAGTTCGTGCGCAGCCTGGTCTGGCGGGAGCCCGTTCTGCCCCAGCGGTGCTGGTTTTCCGGACCGGGCTGGGCCCTGTCCTACAACGAGCCGAGCCGGTAGGGCCGCCTCAGGCGCGCCGGCGCAGCGACAGCACGCTCGACGGGGTCTTGAAGGTCCAGAACAGCACCCGCTCCTGCTCGTCGATCTGCAGGTACATGTCGCTGGGGCCCCGGTCGAAATAGGCCACGAAGATGCTGTGGGCGCGGCTGCCGTAGGTGGGCAGGCTGGTGCGCTGGAGGATCCCGAAGGTGTCCCGCGCCTCCTTGAGCCAGGCCGAGAGAGCGGCGGTCGGAAATTCCGGCTGGAGGTCGGGCGCGAGCGCCCGGTGCAGGGCATCCGCTTCCTCGGCCCGGTAGATGGCCACGAGCCGGGTGGCGACCGCGAACAGTGAGGTCCGGTCGAGGGCCTGCCCGGGGGTCGGCGCACCGCCGAGGCCCGCCAGCCCCAGCAGGAGGTGTCGCCGGTTCACCGGCATCCCGCGGCCGATCCCTATTCCTCTTCCCCCGTCACCCCGGCCGCGTCCTGGGCCTTGAGAACCTCGGGGCGCGGCATGGAGATGATGTTGTAGC
>DATHAU010000177.1:0-2893 GCA_035296545.1 Microvirga sp. | reverse complement strand
CCAAACGAAAAGGGCGGCCCGAAGGCCGCCCTGAATTCCTGCTGAAAAGCCGTAAATCTTACGGCTGCTTCTGCTCGACGAGGTTGCCCTTGTCGTCCAGGCGCTCGATCTTGGCGTCCTTGCGCAGGCCGACGATCAGGTCCTGCTGCGCCTTGCGGGCGAGGTAGGTTTCCACCTGGTCCTTCATCTCGTCGAAGGAAGGCACGGGCTTGGAGCGCCTGTCCTCCACCTTGATCACGTGCCAGCCGAACTGGCTCTTCACGGGCTCCGAGACCTGGCCGGGCTCGAGCTTGAAGGCGGCTTCGGCGAAGGGCTCGACCATGCGGTCCTTGGTGAAGAAGCCGAGATCGCCGCCGTCGGTCTTGGAGCCCGGGTCCTTGGAGACATCGCCCGCCACCTTGGCGAAATCCTCGCCGCCCTTCACGCGGGTGGCCGCCTGCTTGGCCTCGTCCTCGCTGTCCACCAGGATGTGGCGGGCGCGGACCTCCTGATCGGGGGTCACGCTCTTGGCCGTTTCGTCGTAGAGCTTGCGGGCGGCCTCCGGCGTCACCGCCTTCTTGGCCTCCTGCTCGAGATACTGGTCGAGCAGGGTCTTGTCCCGGCTGTAGGCGAGCTTGCGGGCGAACTCGGCGCCCTCGCCGATCTTGGCGGCCTCGGCCGCCTTGGCGCCGAGCTTCAGGTCGATGAGGTAGCCGGTCAGCAGGTCGCGCTTCTGGGCCTCGGGCACGTTGGGCAGCTGCAGGGCCGGGTCGTCGGCCGCAACGGCGAGGTCGCCCTCGGTGATGGCGGCGCCGTTGACGCGGGCGACCACCTTGCTCGGGTCGGCCGGAGGGGCGCCGGTCTGGGCGAAGGCGGCGCCGGCCGCGAGGGGCAGGGCGACTCCAAGGGTGAGGAGGCTCTTGCGAAGGGATGATGATAGCAGCATGTAAGATCCTCTGGCGGGCACGAGGCTGCCCACGGATTGCCCTGATCAGATGGCTCAATGCGTTTGCGTTTGCAAGCGAGGGCATATTTATGCCACAGCATCCGGGCCCGCCGGGTCCCGGACGGAGCCCGCGCCGGCAAGGTCCGGGCTGCGCCATTGAGGCACAGGCTTTAAGATGCGGTCCGGCATAATTAAGTCTATAAGGCGGCTCAAATCGCCTTGTTTCCTGAAATCCTGAAGGTTCTCGATGTTCGGTTCTCTCGCGAAGAAAATCTTCGGCTCGGTCAACGACCGGCGGCTGAAGTCCTACCGGCCGAAAGTGGCGGCCATCAACGCGATGGAGGCTGAGCTTGAAGCCCTGTCCGACGAGCAGCTTCGCGCCCGGACGGAGGAGTTCAAGGCCCAGCTCGGCCAGGGCCGGACCCTGGACGACATCCTCGTGCCCGCCTTCGCCACCGTGCGCGAGGCGGCCAAGCGCACCCTGGGCCAGCGCCATTTCGACGTGCAGCTCATCGGCGGCATGGTGCTCCACGAGGGCTCCATCGCCGAGATGCGCACCGGCGAGGGCAAGACCCTGGTGGCCACGCTCCCCGTCTACCTCAACGCGCTCGCCGGCAAGGGCGTGCACGTGGTCACGGTGAACGACTACCTGGCCCGCCGCGACAGCGAGTGGATGGGCCAGATCTACCGCTTCCTCGGCCTGTCCGTGGGCGTGATCGTCCACGGCCTCGACGACGTGGAGCGCGCCCAGTCCTACGCGGCCGACATCACCTACGGCACCAACAACGAATACGGCTTCGACTACCTGCGCGACAACATGAAGTACGAGATGGCCCAGATGGTCCAGCGCGGGCACCACTACGCCATCGTGGACGAGGTGGATTCGATCCTCGTGGACGAGGCGCGCACGCCTCTCATCATCTCCGGCCCCCTCGACGACCGCTCCGACCTCTACAACGCCATCGACAAGGTCATCCCGCGCCTGGCCAGGACCGACTACGACCTGGACGAGAAGCAGCGCGCCGTATCGCTGACGGAAGGCGGCACCGAGAAGATCGAGGAGCTCCTGCGCGCCGAGGGGCTGCTGAAGGAGGGCGACCTCTACGACGCCCAGAACGCCACCATCGTCCACCACATGAACCAGGCCCTGCGCGCCCACACCCTGTTCCAGCGCGACAAGGACTACATCGTCCGCAACGGCGAGGTGGTGATCATCGACGAGTTCACGGGCCGCATGATGCCCGGCCGGCGCTACTCGGAAGGCCTGCACCAGGCCCTCGAGGCCAAGGAGCGGGTTCAGGTCATGCCCGAGAACCAGACGCTGGCCTCCATCACCTTCCAGAACTACTTCCGCCTCTACGGCAAGCTCGCCGGCATGACCGGCACGGCGGCCACGGAAGCCGACGAGTTCATGGAGATCTACAACCTCGACGTGGTCGAGGTTCCGACGAACCGCCCGGTCTCCCGCGTGGACGACGACGACGAGGTCTACCGCACCGCCGAGGAGCGCTACAAGGCGGTGATCCGCGACATCGAGGCGGCCTCCGCCAAGGGCCAGCCGATCCTGGTCGGCACCACCTCCATCGAGAAGTCCGAATACCTCGCCGAGCTCCTGATCAAGGACGGCTACACCCTCATCGACTTCGAGGACCCGCTGGCCCTCGAGCCCCTCTACCGGGACGCCCGGGAGGGTCGCGGCACCCGGCACTTCGCGGTGCTGAACGCCCGCTTCCACGAGCAGGAGGCCTTCATCGTCGCCCAGGCCGGCGTGCCGGGCGCCATCACCATCGCCACCAACATGGCCGGCCGCGGCACCGACATCCAGCTCGGCGGCAACGCCAAGATGCGGGTCGAGCGCGAGCTTGCAGGCCTGGAAGGCGAGGAGCGCGCCGCCCGGGAAAGGGCCGTCAACGAGGAGGTCGCCTCCTTCAAGGAGAAGGCCATCGCGGCCGGCGGCCTCTACGTGCT
>DATHAU010000176.1:0-1649 GCA_035296545.1 Microvirga sp. | reverse complement strand
ATGTCTACCTGGTCCCGCAGGTCTTCAATGCGCAACGGTTCAACATCCCGCTCCATGCCTACCCCAAGATCGTCGCGGTGGACGCCGCCTGCGCCGCCCTTGCGCCCTTCGCCGAAGCCGCCCCGGCCCGCCAGCCGGACGCGGCCTGACCGTCACCCCGCTTCCGCCGGAAGCGTCGTCATCCCACCCGCCGGGCCAAGAAGCGCCGGCGCCGCCAGGAGGAAACCATGGGACCGTTCCCGCACGATGCCCCGCCGCCCGCCATCTCGGACGAGAACCCGATGGGGACCGACGGCTTCGAGTTCGTCGAGTACTGCCATCCGGAACCCGAGAAGCTCGACGCCCTCTTCAAGCAGATGGGCTTTTCGGCCGTCGCCCGGCACCGCTCGAAGAATGTGACGCTCTATCGCCAGGGCGACATCAACTTCATCCTGAAAGCCGAGCCCGAATCCTTCGCGGCGAAGTTCGCCCAGGCCCACGGCCCGTCCGCTCCCGCCATGGCCTTCCGGGTCGTGGACGCCAAGCGCGCCTTCGAGCGCGCTTTGGCAATGGGCGCCAAGCCCGCCCAGACCCAGGTCGGGCCCATGGAGCTCAACATTCCGGCGATCGAGGGCATCGGCGGCCTGCAGATCTATCTGGTCGACCGCTACGGCGCGAAGGGGTCGATCTACGATGTGGACTTCGAGTGGCTCGACCAGCGGGATCCACGCCCCTACGGCGTCGGCCTCCACTACATCGACCACCTCACCCACAACGTCTATCGCGGCCGGCTCAACGAATGGGCGGCGTTCTACGAGCGCCTCTTCAACTTCCGCCAGATCCGCTACTTCGACATCGAGGGGAAGCTCACCGGCCTGCATTCCCGGGCCATGACGAGCCCGGACGGCAAGATCCGCATCCCGATCAACGAGGATGCGGGCGAGACCGGGCAGATCCAGGAATACCTCCAGGAGTATAAGGGCGAGGGCATCCAGCACGTGGCGCTCGGCTCCTACGACCTCTACGAATCGATCGAGAGCCTCCTGGAGCGCAGCGTCGACTTCATGCCGGCCCCGAACGACGTCTATTATTCCCGCATCGACAAGCGCCTGCCGAAGCATGGCGAGCCGCTGGAGCGCCTGCAGCGCAACGGCATCCTCATCGACGGCGAAGGGGTGGTGGAAGGCGGCTTCACCAAGGTGCTGCTCCAGCGCTTCGGCAAGACGGCCATCGGCCCGATCTTCTTCGAGTTCATCCAGCGCAAGGGCGACGACGGCTTCGGCGAGGGCAACTTCAAGGCTCTGTTCGAGTCGATCGAGGAGGATTAGATCCGCCGCGGCGTGCTGAAGGAGAAGGTGGCCTGAGGCTGCCGCCGTCCCTGCAAGAGAATCGGCCGGGCCTCGCGCCCGGCCTTTTTCGTTACGGCTCGATTCGCACGCGGACACTGTGAAATGCCCCATTGATGGCAGCCGGGTCGCGAGCCGCCAGGCGTCGAGGCTTCGGCCGGATCGATCCTCAGCACCGTTTCAGGGCGCTTGCGCCCGGCGTGAGCCCGCGCGGAAGTGCTTGCAAGTTAAAGCTTTCTTAAGAAGCGGCCTGTTGGCGCTCCGATTTCGCGGCCCGCCGCAACGTCAACGTGGCGTTTGTGCAACATGCCTCTGAAAAGCCCC
>DATHAU010000175.1:0-3307 GCA_035296545.1 Microvirga sp. | reverse complement strand
CTTTCGCCGCATCCATTTGTCCGCCCGGTATCGAGCCGATCGCTCCCCGGATGTTCTCGATCACTTGAGCCGTCTTGAACACGGTGAGCGCCAGAACCGCAGCGCTGAACGGCTGCAGATTGAGGCCGGTGATCGGCAGGGTGTAATAGACGAAGAAGATCAGGACGAGGATCGGGATGCCCCGCACGACGTCGCTGAAGCCTCGTACGATCCAGCGCAAGGGGGTGGGGCCATACACGAGAACCAGTCCGAGGAGCCCGCCAAGGACCAGGGAGAGGCCGACGGTCAGAAGCGATACGACGAGCGTCACGAGAAGGCCTGCGGTCAGGAAGGGCAGGGCATAAATGATGGCGTTCAACATGTCAGCGGCCGATCGAGAAGCGCCGCTCGATCGCGCGCAAGCCGATGAGGATCGCGTATCCGGTCGCAAGATACATCGCCGTGACGACGAGATACACTTCCACGATGCGGAAGGTGTTCGTGTTGATCCATTGAGCTCCATAGGTGAGTTCCGGCACGGCGATCACGGAGGCGACCGACGTGTCCTTGAACAGGGAGACGAACGTGTTCGAAAGGGCCGGTAAAGTGATCCGCAGCATCGTCGGGAGGCGCACATGGAGCAGGCGCTGCCAGGGCGTGAGGCCGATAGCCTTGCCCGCATCGATGAGGCCAGCAGGCACCGCCGCGAGACCAGAGCGGAAAACCTCCACCAGATAGGCCCCGGAGTAGAGGGACAGCGTGACGACGAATGAGGTCGTCGCGTCATAAGCGATGTCAACCGCCTGGGGCAGCCCGTAGAACACCAGGTAGACGAGCAGGATCAGCGGCACATTGCGGATGAATTCAACGTAGGCGCTGATCAGCGCGCGAACCATTCGCCCGCCTGAGACGTGAGCGATGGCGAGCGCAAGCCCGATAGCGACGCCGATCGCGATGGCTGCAACAGCCAGTTCGAGGCTGAGCAGCAGACCGCCCCACAGCTTGTCGAAATGCCGCCAGATCAGGTTGAAGTTGAGGGTATAGCCCATCAGCCCTCCGATTGAGGCTCGGCGCCGCCACCCGCGGCGCCGAGCAGGAGCGGATGTCAGGTGCTCGGAAAGCCGGGGGTCCGGGTCGGGGCATCAAGGCCGAAATACTCCTTGAAGGCCTTATCGTAGAGGTCGTTCTGATGGCCGTACATCGCGACATTGAAGGTGGTGTTGATGAACTGCAGCCAGTCCGGATCGCCTTGCCGCACCGCCGCCCCATAAAGCATGCTGTACCATTTCTTGCCGGCATCGGCATACCGGTCGGGATTGCGCGAGACCAGCCAGCGGACCGTGGAGAGATCGACCGCAGCGGCATCCGCACGTCGGGATTCGAGAGCTTGAATGACGTTGGCTTGCGTATCGATCTGCATCACCTGAGCCTCGGGCAGCACCTGGCGGACGGATCGCTCCGCATCGACATTCTGCAGGATGGACACTTTGGTGTTGCGCCCGCCCGCCAGCAATTGGTCGAAGCCCTTGTTCTGGGCGTCCGGCCGGGTGAGCAGCGCGATGCCCTCCACGTAATAGGGACGCGTGAAAGCCACGAGCTGCGCCCTTTGTGGCGTGACCGTCATGAATTGAACGACGATATCGACCTTCCCGGTCGTGATATTCGGAATGCGCTGGGCCGGATCCTGGCGGACGAACTCCACTTTGTTCTCATCGTCGAACAGACCCTTGGCCAGGATCCGCGCCATGGTGATGTCCATGCCGACAAGCTGGCCCTGCTCGTTCTCGAAATGCCAGGGGGCGTTGGTGCTGCCTGTGCCCACGAGCAGCTTGCCGCGGTCGAGGACGGTGCGAAGGAGACTGCCGGGCGCCGATTGCGCTGCCGCCTTTTCCGCCGTGAGGGTAGCAGCCGCGGCCCCCGCAAGACCCGCCACGGCTACTCCTGTCGTACCCAGCTTGAGAAAGTGTCTGCGTCCCTGCTCGTGCTCCACGGCATCCTCCGTCCGGTACCACCCTCGTGTGGGAAGCCGTATCGGCTGGTACCGGCCGGCGGCTCCAGGAGCGTAGCTCTTGCATCCCGCTATTGTCCGATATATTGGACATCAGTCCAGAATGCTGGACCAAACAATATCAGGGCTCGACGGTTCGGCAAGAGCCTTTAGCAGGCAACCTTGAACTTACCGGCAGAGACGCATCAGAGGGCATTCATCATGGACATGCAGAGTCCAACCAAACCAGTCTCCGGCCATAAGCGAGAACGCGGCATCGACCGCGTTCTCGCTCTGCTGGATTTTCTGCACCGGCACGGACGGCCGATTCGGATTGGAGACTTGGCCCGGAACTTGAGGGCGCCGCGCTCATCCACCTATGAGATCGCCAAAACGTTGACGGACGCGGGTCTCCTGGAGATCGGACCCGACAGCCAGATCTTCTTCGGCAAGGCGCTGTATTTCTATGGCGCCGACTATCTTCGCGAGCATGATCTCGTTCGGAGGGGCAGGGACGAGGTTGAACGCCTGGCGCGCGAGACGGGTGAAACCAGTCAGCTGTGCATGCTCCACGAGAATAAATACACGGTCGTGCACATGCGCGCGGGAGCGCGCCCCTTCGGGATCAGCTCCGACATCGGAACCCAGGTTCCGCTGCCATGGACCGCTTCGGGCCGCCTGCTGCTCTCCCATCTCGAAGCCTCTGCGATTCGCGCTATGGTGAGACCCGAGGATCTGGTTCTCCCCGGTGGGAGGAGGATCGAACTTGGCGAGTTCATCGATGCGATCGAAACGGCTCGCCGAGATGGATACTGCATTACATCGGGCCTCGTCGACGCATACACCCACTGCATTGCCGCGCCTGTCCTCGACCAAAACGGCCATGCCGCCGCCACCCTCTGCTTCGTCGTCCCGATCGATACGGTTCCGGATCGACTGATCGAACTGCGCAACATTCTGGTCCAGAGCGGTCGTACCCTTTCGCTAATAAAGTCAGCAGTCCCTGACGCGGACATGCACGTTATGTAGTTTGATACAACAACAGTTCAGACGAGGAGCATTCTCACGTTCCTTGGCCTGCAGGCCAAGGAATACAAGGTGCGCTTCTCCTCGAACCCAAACGTGGGATGGGTATGCAGGTCGGACGGAAAGGCAGGCATATCCTCTTCGAGCGTGTTGGGATCCGGGCCCATGGGGCTATCCCCGTTCGGTCAGTCAGCTGCGAGGCGGGCGACTGCGTCGGGACTCAAGCCCACCAACTGAGTGTAACGCGCAGGATCGGTCGCACCTTCCGTGTTGATGACGAAGACGCGGGATGCTTTGCTGAGACCGAGCGCTGCC
>DATHAU010000174.1:0-3862 GCA_035296545.1 Microvirga sp. | reverse complement strand
CATTAACAGCTATTCCTGAGGGGAAATCTATTGCAAAGCCGCAACACACCCAGATGAAGCAACGTCAAGACTGCTTCAGAAGTAGTACCACTAAAGATAGGTACAAGGTATCATGTGAAGAGGGGAAGGTGATATAATTCTCCCTCCCGACAATACAGCAATATGTTTGACATCTATTTAACGCCATGTCCTAATCTTGGTGTTTTCGGCGTGACAACCGAAGGCGAGGAGATCACTTAACCCTGCCCTTGCGGGCAGGGTTTTTTCATGCGCGATCCGTTCTCGCTGCAGGAAAGTCCTGGGCCCGCGACGGGCCAGGCGGTCAGAGATCCCCGAGGATCAACTGTCCTTGGCCGCCCTTCTCGCGGTCGCGACGCTTCTTGCCGGCATTGCCCTGGGGGGCCTTGGCCTCACGCTTCTCGGGCGCGGCTCGGCTGGTTCGCGGGCGTCCCTGATCGGCCATCCTGGCTTTCGCCTTGTCGCGGGCCACAGCCTCCGGCGCCGTCGGATCTTCGTTCAGCCACTTGCGGTGCTTGATGACCTCGTTCACCCGGCCCTGGTTGATGCTTAGTTCGAAGGCGATCTCCTGCTGGGTCATGTCCGTCGTGGCGTGAAGCTCCAGGATCCTGCGGGCCAGATCCGGCGTCATCTTGCGCCCTGCGATCCGGCGCGCAGGCGCCACCGAACGCTTGGCCCGGTCCCTCTCGCGCAGCTTCTGCAGGATGGCCAGGGCCATCTGCATTCCCTGCTCCCGCAGCGCATCCTCGAATTCCTTGAGCGTGGTCAAGTGAGCCTATCCCCACGAAGCGAGCCGAGACCTGAAGCTTTCCACCATGGTGAGCCTCAAGGAATCAACGGTCAAGCTGGGGCTTTGTTTCACCCGACGCCCCTAATCGGCTTCTTCCTGGCAGGGCCAGCTTTTCGGCGGCGAGAGCCCCGGCGGCAGCTTCGTCTCCCCGTTGCCGCAGGCCATATCCACCTGCGCCTGCGTCAGCCCCTTCGACGCGCTCAGGTTCGCGCCGGACAACTGGGTGAGATACAGATAGGCGTTCGCCAGGTTGGCGCCCTGGAGATCGACCCCGTCCAGCCGGGCCCGCGACAGGTTGGAGTAGCCGAAATTGGCCTGCGTGAGCCTGGCGTTCTGGAACACCACCCGGGCGAGCTCCGCCTTGGACAGGTCGGCCCCGGAGAGATCCGCGCCGCTGAAGTCCGATCGGTTCAGCTCCGCCTTGTTGAAATTGGCCCCTGCGGCCTTTGCCTGGGCGAAGTTCGACCGGCTCATGTCGGCGGAGGCGAAGACGGCGCCCGCAAGGGCCGCCTGCCCGAAATTGGCGCGCCAGCCGAGGGCCTTGGTGAAATCGGCCTGGGACAGATCGGCCCCCTCGAACCGGGTGCGGCTGACCTCGGTCTCGTTGAGCTTGGCTCCCGCCATCCTGGACGCGGCAAAGTCGCTCAGGGTCAGGAGAGACCGGGTGAGGTTGATGCCCGCAAGGTTCTCGTTGGTGAGCAT
Organism: Microvirga sp.; assembly: GCA_035296545.1. Classification (GTDB taxonomy): domain Bacteria; phylum Pseudomonadota; class Alphaproteobacteria; order Rhizobiales; family Beijerinckiaceae; genus Microvirga. The sequence goes on along the minus strand of DATHAU010000174.1, from coordinate 2,352 downwards.
CAGGCGCGCCTTGGAGCACCCCGACCAGTCGACGCCGGGCTTGGGAGCATCCTGGCACTTGGCTTCCGCTGCGCCCGCCCAGGCAGCCAGGGTGACGAAGGCGGCGGCAAAGCTCACGCCCCTGCCCGCCACCGATCCGATCCGCACGTCGCGACAGCGCTCCATTGGCTCCTCTCAAGACAGCCGAACCTACTGACCATATAGGACGTGATCGGCGCGACGCCATGGGAAGAGTTCGGCCGAAGATTTCAAGTTCGCCCGGCCTGTTCGGGAGACGGGCAGGAAAACCGCCCCGGCAACCCCGGCTCCCGGCCTGCGGACTCGACTTCCCCCCGGCATGGCCTAGCTCTTGCAGCGTTCGCTGCGGAGACCTGACATGCGCCCTCTGATGGCCGTTCCCGCCCTTCTCCTCGCCGCATGCGCCCTGGGCGGCTGCAACACGGGCGCGCCGGCGGGCGTGCTGCCGCGGGACCCTGTTCCGCCCCCGCCCTCCATGGCGGGGGATGCCCCGAGGCGCGCCGCGCCGGGCGCAAGAACGGACGCCGCGGCCCAGCGCCGGTCCCTTGCGGTTCCCGCCGGCCGACCGGCCCCGCCGCGTCCCTGAGCGTCATCTGGAGGCGGTTAGCGCTCGGCAAGGGCGAGCTTCGCCCCGAGCGCCACGAAGGCGGCGGCGAAGCCGCGGCGCATCCACAGCAGGACCCCTGGCCTCGAAATGACATGACGCCGGACCGCGGCGGCAAACAGCCCGTAGACGGCGAAGATCAGGAAGGTCAGGAGCATGAACGCGCCGCTCAGCAGGAGCATGCGCGCGAGCGGATGGGGTTCGTCGACGCGGACGAATTGCGGCAGGAAGGCCAGGAAGAAGATCGACAGCTTGGGATTGAGGATGTTGATCAGGACTGCGGTCACGACGACCTGAAGGGCCGAGCGCCCGTCGGCCTCCTGCCCGACCTGCAACGCGCCCCGCTCCTTGAGGGCGCTCCAGGCCATGTAGAGCAGGTAGGCCACGCCCAGATATTTGAGCGTCTCGAACGCCAGCGCGCTCGTGTGGATGAGGGCGGCGAGCCCCAGGACCGCCGCGGCCATGTGCGGAACGATCCCCAGGGTGCACCCGAAGGCGGCGATCACGCTCGCCCGGGCCCCTTGCGAGAGCCCCGCCGCCAGGGTGTAGAGCGCGCCCGTGCCGGGGGACGCGATCATGACCAGCGACGTGACCAGAAACTCGATGCTCATCGAAAGCCCCCATGCGACGCCGCGCGCCCGGCCCCTGCCGGAGAGGCGCAGGGCGTGCCGGTCCGGGTCACGATGAGGCGACGGGGGAGTTCCCGTCTTGAAGGAAATTGCAGGCGCGACGGTTCCGTCAGCGGATCGCCCTTGCATAGGCGCGAGGCGAGACGCCGTAGGTGCGCACGAAGATCCGGGTCATGTGGCTCTGATCGGCAAAGCCGCTCCCGAGCGCCGCCTGCGCCAGGGGAGTTCCGCCCGCGATGAGCCGCCGCGCCAGCTGGATCCGGCGCTGCACGAGGTAGGCGTGCGGCGTGAGGCCGGTGGACCTTGCAAAGCCGCGGAGCACCTGAAAGCGGCTCAGGCCGCAGGACCGGGCCAGGTCCGACAGGGTCAGGGGCATGGCGGGATCGTCGTCGATGCGGCTCTGCGCCAGGGCGATGCCCCCGGGGACGGCGTCGCTTCCGCCGGGACCGCTCCCCCGATGGGTCATCGAGGCGAGCAGGGCCCACAATCGCTCCTCGCCCTGAAGAAGGCCGCCCTCCCCGGTCAGCGCGGAGAAGAGACCTTGAAAGCGGCGGGCCGCCCGCGCGTCCGAGGCTACCGGGTGCGCAAACTCGATCTCCGCCGTCCTGCCTTCGCTCATGTCCCGGAGGATGTCGGCGACCAGCGAAGGATCGATGTAGAGCATCCGCCAGGACCGGCCCCCGTCGCCGATGGGCATGCCGTCATGGACCTCGCCCGGATTCACCGTGATGGTGTCGCCGGGCCCCGCCTCCACCATGCCCCTTCCGCTCAGGGACCTGTGGGCTCCGCAATCGATGACGCCGATCCCGAATCGGTCGTGGGTATGCCTCGGAAAGCTGTGGCGGGACCGGGCCGAGACGGCCTCCACCCCGGCGATGCTGCAGCGGAGCATCCTGAACTGGCCCGTTCCCATCCCTCAATCCCCGGCCCTGTGTGAGCCCGCTAACACATCGAAGCGGCGCACCATCCCGGCAGCCGCGATTCGGGCTGGAGCATGGTTGTCTGTTCTCAAGTTGCAGTGATATATGACCCAACGACAGATCAATATAAGGTATATAATCTCATGACCTGGGTCGAGGCCCTCGGCTGGTTCGGAGCGGC
>DATHAU010000173.1:0-14885 GCA_035296545.1 Microvirga sp. | reverse complement strand
ATGGCGGCCAACCTCGTCAAGGCCGGGCATTCCGTCGCCGGCTTCGACCTGTCGCCCGCCTCCTGCGATCAGGCCCGATCCGACGGGGTGAATGTGGCCGGCTCCGCGGCCGATGCGGTGGCGGACGCGGAGGTCGTCGTCACCATGCTGCCCGCCGGAAAGCACGTGCTGGCGGTCTGGGCCGACATCCTTCCCTCCTTGCGGGAGGGCGCGCTCGTGATCGACAGCTCCACGATCGACGTGGAGAGCGCGCGCCGGGCGCATGGCCTGGCCCGGGAGCAGGACCGGGGCCTCATGAGCCTCGACGCCCCCGTGTCCGGCGGCGTCGGCGGCGCCAAGGGGGCGACGCTCACCTTCATGGCGGGCGGCGCGAAAGAGGCGTTCGACCGGGCCGAGCCGATCCTGTCCCAGATGGGCAAGCGCGTGGTCCATTGCGGCGAGGCGGGGGCGGGCCAAGCGGCGAAGATCTGCAACAACATGATTCTCGGCATCTCCATGATCGGCGTGGCGGAGGCCTTCGTGCTGGCCGAGAGGCTCGGCCTGTCGCACCAGGCCCTGTTCGACGTGGCGTCCACGTCCTCGGGCCAGTGCTGGTCGCTCACCACCTATTGCCCCGTGCCCGGCCCGGTCCCGGCCTCGCCGGCCAACAACGGCTACAAGCCGGGCTTTGCGGCGGCGCTCATGCTGAAGGACCTGAAGCTGGCCCAGGAGGCGGCCCTGGCCTCCGGCGCATCGACGCCCCTCGGCGCACAAGCGGCGCAGCTCTACGCCCTGTTCAGCAATGCCGGCCACGACGGCGACGACTTCTCGGGCATCGTCAACTTCATCCGCGGGCAGAGGGAGTGATCACGCGAACCGGCGCATGAAGCGCCGGTCGAGCCAGTCCTTCAGCCGCCATGCCAGGCGGCCCTCGAAGGCGATGAACCGGCCGCGGCCGCCGATGGCGCGGCCGTCGCCGGTTCCGATCAGCGCCAGATGATCGCGCTGCGGCACATGGCTCTCCAGCGCTTCGCCGCGCAGCGCGCGCCGCAGGTTCCGCGCGAGCACGGGTCCCTGCCGCACGGCGAAGACCCCTGCCTTCGGGCGCGGATGCGCCGCCATGACGGCGCAATCGCCCGCGGCGAAAACCCTGTCGTCGTTGAGAACCTGCAAGGTCGGCCCGATCGCCAGGAAGCCGTCGGGCTCCTTCGCGAACGTTGCTTCGCGGATGGCGGGGGGCGGCGCGGCGCGGGTCGAGACGAGCACCGCGTCGGCAGGAATGCGCCGGCCGCTTGCCAGGGTCACGCCGCCGGGATCGACGGCAACCGCCGGGTCGCCAAGGTGAAGCGCGATGCCCCGGCCCTCGAGCGCCCGAACGATCCGCCGGCGCATCCCCGCATTGAGGTCCGGCGCAAGGGAGGCGCCGATCAGCGCCACATGGGCCGGCGCGCCCGCCCGATCCCGCAGGAAGGCCCGGACCGCAAAGGCAAGGCAGATCCCGGCCACGCCGCCGCCCACGACCGCCAAGCGCCGCGGCCCCTCCGCCGCGAGCCGATCCCATTTCTCCAGGAGATCGCCGATGGGCTTGACCGCAAGGGCGTGTTCGTCGGCCCCCCGGATGTCGGAGAGGTCCGGCGTGACGCCGATGTCGATGGACAGCCAGTCATAGGCCAGGGCCCCGCCGCTTTTCAGGAGAACCCGCCTTCCGGCCCTGTCGAACGCGACGGCCTCGCCCTGGACGAGGGCCGCGCCGCTGCGCCGGGCGAGGCGCTCCAGGTCGATCTGCATGGCCTGCCTGGGATAGATCCCCGCCATGTGCCCCGGCAGCATCCCCGAATAGGGCGTCAGCCGGTCCCGGGCCACCAGGGTGAGCCGCAATCCGGGCTCGGGCCTGCGGGCGAAGGCCTCCAGCACGAACACATGGGCATGGCCGCCGCCCACGAGGACGAGATGCTTTCCGGGCTGGGCGGGGATGGACGTCATGAAGCAAGGCCTGCCAGGGGACGCGAAGGTGAGGATGTGTTGCAAGACACCTACAGCTTTTGGGGCCCGCGTCCATTAGGCTCCCGGCTCTCGACGTCTCAATGATCGACCGCCCCCTGCATGGTTCGCCCCCTTTCCCATACGGCAGATCCGTCCACCGACGCCGCCGCCCTGTTCCGGCGGATGGGGTTCGCGCTGCTGTTCTTCGCCATTCCCATGGGGGCGCTCTTCACCCGGCGCGCGGTGGTGGTTCTGGCGCCGATGGCGGTCGTTCTGCTGGTCCTGGCGGCCGCCCTCGACGGCCACGCGAAGAATCCCAGGGACCGGCTGACGGCGGTCGCGCTCTCTCCGGGGGGCCTGGCCGGGGCGGTTCTGCTGCTCTGGACCGGGCTGTCCCTGATCTGGACCCCGTTCCTGCCGCAGGCCTCCGAGCGCGTTCTCAACATCGCCGGAATGGCCCTGATGGCCCTTGCAGGCTACCTGTCCCTGCCCGAGCGGATGCGCTCGGCGAATCTCTACCTCCTGCCGGTGGGCGTCGTGGCGGCGGCCGTGACCGGCGCGGTGCTCGCCCTGCGCGGCGGCACCAGCTTCGACCCCGAGGGCCAGAGCCTGGAGCGGGGCATGATCGTGCTGGTCCTGCTGCTCTGGCCTGCGGTGACATGGCTCCATTCCCGCGGGCGCAATCTCGAGGCGCTCGTCGTGGCGCTCGCGGTTGCCGGGGGAGCCTTCTTCACCACGGACAGCCCGGCTCTCTACGGGCTGGCGGCCGGGGCCGTGATCTTCGCCCTCACGACCGCGCTGCCGTTCTTCGGCTCGCGGCTCACGGCCCTCGCCATGGCGGGGCTCCTCCTGCTCGCGCCGCTTCTGCCCTTCGTCCTGGCCCCCCTGGCCAGGATGGCTTTCCGGCCGCGCTCGCCCCTGCTGGCCGGCCTCGACGCCTGGCAGGCGATCATCCTCAGGGAGCCCCTGCGCCTCGTGACCGGGCACGGCCTGGAAACGGCCCTGCGCGGCCGGATCATCGGCGCCATCCCGCCTTCCGCGCCGTCCACCTTCCTGTTCGAGATCTGGTATGAGCTCGGGCTGGTGGGGGCCGCGGCCGGCGCGGTCCTCCTCTACCGCGCCGCCCGGGGGGCCGGGGGAGACCGCCCGATCCTGGGTCCGGGGATCATGGCGGCTTTCGCCACCGCCTATGCGCTGGGCTGCCTGGGCATCGGAACCGCCCAGGTGTGGTGGTTCACGACCCTTCTGATCGTGGTGCTGGTCTTTGCCGCGATCGAGCGCGGCCAGTACCGCACCACCCGTCCGAAAGCCATCCTGCGGCGGCTGTCCTGAGGTTTCGCCGCAGCGTCCGGCCCCCTTGGGCGGTTGACGGAGGGGCTCCGCCTCTGGTTCGGTAGGGCCTTGCATCCTCGAGCCAAGGGTTTCCCATGCCGATCATCAATCGCGTCGCGGATCTCGCCGATGAAGTCACCGCCTGGCGCCGGGACTTTCACGAGAATCCGGAGCTTCTCTACGATGTGCACCGCACGGCCGGGATCGTGGCCGAGAAGCTGAAGGGCTTCGGCTGCGACGAGGTGGTGACCGGCCTCGGCCAGACCGGCGTCGTGGCCGTCATCAAGGGCCGGACCAATGCCTCGGGGAGGGTGATCGGCCTTCGCGCCGACATGGACGCGCTGCCCATCGAGGAGGCCACCAGCCTGCCCTACGCGTCCAAGGTTCCCGGCAAGATGCATGCCTGCGGCCATGACGGCCACACCGCCATGCTGCTCGGCGCTGCGAAATACCTGGCCGAGACGCGCCATTTCGACGGCACGGCGGTGGTGATCTTCCAGCCGGCGGAGGAAGGCGGCGGCGGCGGAAACGCCATGGTGAAGGACGGCCTCATGGAGCGCTTCGGCATCCAGGAGGTCTACGGCATGCACAACTGGCCCGGGCTTCCCGTCGGCCATTTCGCCATGAAGGCAGGGCCGATCATGGCGGCGGCGGACCGCTTCACCGTCACCATCGAAGGCAAGGGCGGCCACGGGGCCTATCCGCAGGACTGCATCGACCCCATCGTGACGGCGGCCCATGTGATCACGGCCCTGCAGACGGTGGCGTCGCGCAGCGTCGATCCCCTCCAGTCCCTGGTGGTGTCCGTCTGCACCGTCAAGGCGGGCGAGGCCTTCAACGTCATTCCGCAGACGGCCGCCCTGCTCGGCACCGTGCGCACCCTCTCGCCCGAGGTGCGCGATCTGGCGGAGGCGCGCATCCGCGCCATCATCGAGAATGTCTGCGCGGCGTTCGGCGCGAGGGCGCAGGTGGAGTACAGCCGGGGCTACCCGGTCACCGTGAACGACGCCGCCAGGACCGAGTTCGTGGCCTCCGTGGCCAAGGACGTGGCCGGCGAGAGCGCCGTGGACACCACGATCCGGCCCGAGATGGGGGCGGAGGATTTCTCGTTCATGCTGGAGAAGCGGCCCGGCGCCTACGTGTTCCTCGGCAACGGCGACACGGCGGGCGTCCACCACCCGGCCTACGACTTCAACGACGAGGCGATTCCCTACGGGGTCTCCCTGTGGGCGAAGATCATCGAAACCGGCATGCCGGCGCGCTGATCGGGTCCGCCCTCGGTCCTTGCCTCAATCCTTGTTGGAGCAGACCGCCAGGCCTTCGAGGTCGATGTAGTGCCCGGCCCGGTCGCGCTTGGCCGCCAGATAGCTGACGTTTTCCGCCGTCGGGCGGCCGAGCACCCGGTGATCCGAGATGACCTGGAGCCCGGCCTCCGTGAGCGCCCGGATCTTCTCCGGGTTGTTGGTCATGAGGCGAACGGCCGCGACGCCGAGCTGCTTGAGCATGGCGGCGGCGAAATCGAAACGGCGCTGGTCGGCCTCGAACCCCAGGACCTCGTCGGCGTCGTAGGTATCGTAGCCCTGGGACTGGAGCCTGTAGGCGCGGATCTTGTTGGCGATGCCGTTTCCGCGCCCCTCCTGGTCGAGATAGAGCAGGATGCCGCCCTCCGCCTCGGCCATGAAGCGCACCGTGTCCCGGAGCTGGTCGCCGCAATCGCATTTCAGGCTGCCGAACAGGTCGCCCGTGAGGCAGGCGGAGTGCAGCCGCACGGCGACGGGCCGGGACAGGTCGGGCTTGCCGACGATGATCGCCACCTGGTCGCGCAGGCCCTCGCCGCCGCGGAACACCACGAATTCGCTCGCGGGCGCGCCGTCCAGGGGCACGGGCGCGCGGCTCACGATGGCAAGATCGAGCGCCCGGGCGCGCCGATAGCCCAGGATGGCGGCGCCCGGCACGCGGGTCAGGGAGGAATCTACCTCCAGCCCGGCGGCCAGCGGCACCAGGATCACGGCGGGCAGGACCAGGGACAGGCGGGCAAGCTCCAGCGCCTCCTCGTCGATGGCCCCGGCAGGCCGCACCGGCGCGTCGATGCGCGCCTCGGCCTTGAGGGCCAGGGTCTCGATCCGCTCCCGGTCCACCACGGGCAGGGCCACGAGGCCGGGCACGGTCCGGTCGAGGCCGAGGCGGCGCAGGCGCGCCGCGGGCAGGACCAGGTGGGCGTGGCCGCCGGCAACCGTCTCCAGCCTCGCGCCCATGGCGTCGTCCAGATGCTCGACGCCCACCGCGAGCGCGCTCCCCTGCGCCCCGTCGATCACCACCGGGCGGCCGCTGCGGAACTCCATGATGGCCCGCTCGACCAGGGTGGTGGCGGGGTTGTCGGACAGGCTCAAGGTCAGGCGCATCATCAAAAACTCGGGCCAAGGGGCTTTTTCAGCAGGCTTTTTCAGGCGGTGGACGGGTCGAACCGCCTCCGAAGCCAAGCTTCCGGAACAGGGGCACCTTACCACAGGCCCCGGGCGATCCCTAACCCCGGAGATGGGATGGCTGCCATGCCCGATCAACAGGCTTCGCCTCGACCTTACGGCCACGCCGCGTTATCTGTGCCCCTCAACCCCGACAGCACACCCGATGGTTCGCATGATTCTCGCCCGACTTGCCGCTCTTGCCGTTCTCGGCCTCGCCAGCGCCGCGGGCGCCGCCACCCTCGACGGCCTGGCCGTGGAGGTCACGAATGCGAGCGAGCCCATCCTTTGCGCCGAGAAGGACAATGTGGCGATCAACTTCGCGTCGCCGGAGGTGAAGAGCTTCCGGATCGAGGCGGTTCATCCGGCCTATATGGGCGGCCTGCGCCAGGACCGCTGGGAGCCGGACTGGACCGCCTGCGAGGACATCTCGGCCGAGACCTCGGCGAAGCCCCACCCGACCATGAACGCCCTCTACGAGGACGACGGCCTACGGATCATGGGCCTGTCCTTCAGCGATTTCTGGCGTCCGAGCGACGTGACGGTGACCATCGGCGGCCGGGTGGAGCGCAACATCCACCTGCTCCAGCTCCTGAAGAAGCGCAACGGCCGCGCCGACGAGGTGCTGGTGATCTATCCGGGCGACGGCTACTGGCGCATCAAGCCCCTGCCGCCGCCGCACCTGGAATGGAGCGCCTACGGCTCCTCCTTCCTGGTCGGCCCGGTGGAGTTCGACCAGCGGCCGGTAGTGAACCTGAAGGACGTGGCCTTCGATCCCAAGGCCATGACCTTCACGCTCACCCTGGCCGGGGGCGGCCGGGCGGTGGTCGCCGTCAAGGCCCTCGACCAGGAGCGGCTGAGCCTGGACGTGGCCTTCGATCAGGCGGTTGCGGGCCGGCCCTTCGCGGCCCTGCGCTCCATGTATGTCACCGAGTTCAACGCCGATGTGGCGCGCATCGCCCTGCGGGAGGAGAAGGCCCGCTCCTGGCGCGAGGAGCCGATCATGAACTTCCGCGACGCCAGGGCGACGGACGCCTGGATGGGCCGGCTGGTCCATTCGCGCCACAACACCAGCGCGCCGGACATGATGTTCAACCATTTCCGCGCGGCGCCGCCCCTTCCCCGCTGAAGGATCCGCTCAGGCGCGCCGCCAGCCGGCCGTCGATGAGGACGAGGCCTGCGCCGATCAGGGCCATCCCGGCCATGTGGCGCCATTCCAGGGTTTCGCCCAGGAGGAACACGCCGAACAGGATGGCGCTGACCGGGATGAGGAAGGTCACGAGCCCCACATTCGTCGCGCCCGCCCGGGCCAGAAGGCGGAAGAACAGCAGATAGGCGAAGGCGGTGGACACGAGGGCCAGGGCGACCAGCGACAGGATGGTCCCGGCCCCTGGCGCGGGCAGGGTCCAGGGAAGGTCGATCAGCAGGGCGAGGGGCAGCAGGATGCAGCTCGAGGCGGTCACCTGCCCGGCCGCCGTGGCCAGCGGCGGGATGCCCATGGTCTTGAAGCGGCGCCCGAACACCCCGGACAAGCCGTAGGACAGGGCGGCGCCCAGCACGGCGAGCTGCGCCAGGACGTTGGCGTTCCAGGACGCGAGGGCCGCCGCGCCGATCATGACGGCGACCCCGACGAAGCCCACCGCCACTCCGGCCAGGCGCTGCCCGGTCAGGCGCTCGTCCGCCGTGAAGTAATGCGCCACGATCACGGTGAAGAGCGGCGTGGTGGCGTTGAGGATCGAGGCCAGGCCGCTGGCGATGTGGTTCTGGCCCCAGACGATCAGCACCATGGGGATCGCGTTGTTGAGAACCCCCATGCCGAAGAAGGCCGCCCAGGCCCTGGGCTCCCGGGGCAGCCTCACGCCCGCGATCCTCAGCACGAGGTGCAGGGCGAGCGCCGCCAGGGCGACGCGGCAGGCCACGATGGTGAGCGGCGGCAGCTCCTTCACGGCCACGGCGATGAACAGGAACGAGCCGCCCCACACGATCGACAGCACGATCAGCATCGCCCAGTCGGACGCGGTCATGGTTTTCTGGACGGGGGCCTGGGTCATGGGGGTCGCTTCCGGATCGAGGGCCCTGTGGATGGCACGGGGGGAGCGCTCCGACGACCCGTTTCCTGCGGGCCGGGTTCTGTCCACAGGATTCGAAAGGTTTGATTCACGACGCGGCAAGGTCCGGCACGGGCTTTACCTCGCGTTCATGCCTTTGGGGCGAGCCTCCAACCCAGACAAGGCTCTGGGAAGCAGCAACAGCCATGAACCCGCCCCTCTCGCATGATCCATCCTACGGCGCCGAGTCCCTGCGCCCCGAGGGGCTGCGCCATGCGGTGAAATCCAGCTTCTGCGTCATGCCCGCCAAGCCCCGGCTGGAGCGGAACAGCAGCTTCATCTTCGGGCGCTCCGATTCGCGCATCCGGCCCCTCCTGAACCAGGAGGAGCGCGACCGGCTCCATTGCTGGGCCATGATCGTCGCCCTTGCCTCCTCGGCCGCCGGAACGACCCTTCTGCTCACCGCCGCCCTGCGCTGAGCGCCCGGCCCAAGGCATTCTCAGCAGAAGTGGATCCCGGCTTTGCGTGGGAAAACCCGTTCCCCACAAGGCGAAGGGCGTTTTTTCCGTGAACCGAAGGTCATGAAAAAACGCCCTATTGCAGGGGCCAGACCAGCATGATGAGCGGGATGCCCACCACCACCACGATGATCGACAGGGGCAGGCCGAGCCGCCAGTAATCGCCGAAGCGGTAGCCGCCGGGCCCCATGACCAGGGTGTTGCACTGGTGGCCGATGGGGGTGAGGAAGTCGCAGGCCGCGCCGATGGCCGTGGCCATCAGGAAGGCGTCCGGCTTGAAGCCCAGCTGGCCGGCGAAGCTCGCCGCGATGGGGGCCATCACCAGCACGGTGGCGGCGTTGTTCAGGAACGGCGTCACCGCCATGGCGGCGACCATGATGAGCACGAGGGCCCCGGTGGGCGGCAGCATGTTGGCGGCGGAGGACAGCCATCCGGCGATCAGGTCCGTCCCGCCGGTGGTGCGGATCGATTCGCTCACCGGAATGAGCGCCCCCAGCATGACGATGATGGGCCATTCGATGGTCTCGTAGACCTCGCGCAGGGTGAGCGCGCCGAACAGGATCAGAAGCACGCCCGCCCCGAAGAACGCGATGGCGACGGGCAGGATGTTGAAGGCGACGATCGCCATGGCGCCGGCGAGGATCGCCAGGGGCAGAAGGCTCCTGCGGGCGCTGCCGAGCCGGATGTCCCGCGCGGCCAGGGGCAGGCTGCCGAGTTCGCGCAGGGTGTCGGGCAGCCGCTTGAGGTTGCCCTGGAGCACGATCACGTCCCCGGGGCGCAGGGTGATGGTGCGCAGGCGCTCCTTGAAGCGCTGGCCGCTGCGGCTGACGGCGATCAGGTTGACCTGGAAGCGCTCGTAGAGGGCGATGCGCTCCGCCGAATGGCCGGAGAGCACCGAGTTCGGCCCGATCACCGCTTCGATGACCCCGATCTCGTCCGTGGCCTCGTCGGTTTCCGGCGGGTGGTGCTCCCGGCTGAGCTTCAGGCCGGCCCGCGCGACGGCGCTCTCGAGGGCGTCCGGCTCGCCTTCCAGCATGAGCAGGTCGTTCTCGCGGATGGTCGCGTCCGGCAGGGGCGTGGAGCTGCGGGTCTCCTTGCGGATGATGGCCGCGACCTTGACCTCGTCGTTGGACAGCTTGTGCAGGTCGGCCACCGTCTGGCCGATCACCTCCGAATCGGGCGTGACCCGCGCCTCGGTGACGTAGTCCTTGATGTTGAGCGCCTCGTCGAGGGAGGCCGCGCCCTTGCGCCCCTGCGGCAGCAGGCGGTAGCCGAAGGCCAGGAAGAGCATGCCCGCAAGGGCGATGCCGAGGCCCACGGCCGTGAAGTCGAACATGCCGAAGGGCTCGCCCAGCAATTCCTGCCGGACGCGCGACACGATGATGTTGGGCGAGGTGCCCACCAGGGTCACGATGCCGCCGAGCAGGGACCCGAAGGCCATGGGCATGAGGAAGCTGGACGGCGGCGTGTTCGTGCGCCGGGCGATCTGGAACGCGACGGGAATCATCATCGCCAGGGCGCCGATGTTCTTCACGAAGGACGACAGGATCGTCACGGTGCCGACCAGGACCACCACCTGGATCTGCGTGGTGCGCAGGTAGGGCGAGACCCGGTTCAGGGCCGCCTCCAGCACGCCGGACTTGGCCACCGCGGCGCTCACCAGCAGGGCGCTCGCCACGATGATGACGATGTCGTCGCTGAAGCCCGTGAAGGCCTTGTCGGCGGGCACGACCCCCACGAGCACCGCGGCCAGCAGCGACAGCACCGCCACGAGATCGTAGCGGAGGCGTCCCCAGACGAAGAGGGCCATCATCCCGGCGACGATGGCGAAGGAAAGCATTTGCGGTTGGGACATGGGACTCGCGCAAGAGGAGGTCCACGAACCAACGCGCGTCGGCCCGGTTTGTGTCCGGAGCCGTCCGGCCCGGGCCGCTTTTGCGGGGGCTTCCGGCTACTGCCCCAGGACGAGCGCCCAGTAGCGGCCGTAGCGGTTGTTGGCGTCGGCGCGGGCGAGCCCGATCCTGCGGGCCTGGGGCATCAGGAGGTTGCTGTTGTGGCCGGGCGAGGCCTTCCACTGGCCGATGGCTCCGTCGACCGAAGACGAGCCGGCCGCGAGGTTCTCGGCGGAATAGCCGGCGATGCCGTATTCGTTCATCCGGCCGGCGAAGCTGCCATGGCTGAGCCGGCCTGCGGCGGCCACCGCCCGGGCCTGATGCTCCGCGGCCCTGTTCAGGCGGGAATCCACCGTCACCGGGCTCAAGCCCCGGGAGACCCGGTAGGCGGAAATCAGGGCGGCGGCGGAGGCCGCGTCCCCGGTGGAGCTCGCCAGGACGGGGGTGGCGGGCGCCAGCGCCGATTCGGCGGCGCAGCCCGCAAAGCCCAGGGTCATGAGAGCGCAGACAAGAGCAATCCGCATGGACAATCCCCTTGGGCCGGCGTTGAACGCCGCTCCCCTTGAAAAACGATCCGATGGCCGTCATGTGCCAGGGCCATGATCCGGCGCTGCTCCATGCCATGTTGCCGCCCATGGGTCTAGAACCCGCCCCTGCCTCCCACCGCGTCAGCTGACCGCATGCCACCCCTCTCGTCCCCTCCTCATGTCGCGGTGATCGGCGGCGGGCCTGCCGGCCTGATCGCGGCGGAGGTTCTCGGGCGCTCGGGCGCTGCGGTCACCGTCTACGACCGGATGCCGTCCCTGGGGCGCAAGCTTCTCATGGCGGGACGGGGCGGCCTCAACCTGACCCATGGCGAGGATTTCGAGCGCTTCGTCGCCCGCTACGCCGGGGCGGCGGGGTCCTTGAGGCCGCTGATCGAGGCCTTTCGCCCCGAGGATCTGCGCGCCTGGTGCGAAGGCCTGGGGCAGGAAACCTTCGTGGGCTCGAGCGGGCGCGTGTTCCCCAGGGCCTTCAAGGCCTCTCCGCTCCTGCGGGCCTGGCTGCTGCGGCTGGAGGGGCTCGGGGTGCGCTTTGCCCTGCGCCATCGCTGGCAGGGCTGGGACGAGGGGGGCCGCCTCGTCTTCACGGACGCCTCCGGCGGGACGGCAGCCGCCGAGCCCGGGGCCACGATCCTGGCCCTTGGCGGCGCGAGCTGGCCCCGGCTCGGCTCCGACGGAGGCTGGACCGAACTCCTGTCCCGGCGCGGGGTCGCGGTCGCCCCCCTGCGCCCGGCCAACATGGGCTTCACCCTGCCCTGGTCCGAGGTGATTCGCAGCCGGTTCGAGGGCGAGCCCCTCAAGCGGGTGGCCCTCTCCTTCGGCGGCGCGACCGTTCGCGGCGAGGCCGTCGTCACGGCGGACGGGATCGAGGGCGGCGCGGTCTACGCCCTCTCGGCCGGGCTGCGCGACGCCATCGAGCGGGACGGAAGCGCGAGGCTGACGATCGACCTCAGGCCGGACCTCTCCCAGGAGGCGCTGGCCGAGCGCCTCGGCGCTCCCCGCCGGGGGCAGTCCGCCTCCACCTTCCTGCGCAAGGCGGCGGCCCTGAGCCCCCTGGGCATCGCGATCCTGCGCGAATCATCCCCCGCCCTGCCGGTGGAGCCCGAGGCGCTGGCGCGCCTCGTCAAGGCCGCGCCCCTGACGCTCACGGGCGTGAAATCCCTCGACCGGGCCATTTCCACCGCGGGCGGCGTGCCCTTCACGGAGGTGGACGATCACCTGATGCTGCGCCGCCTGCCCGGCGTGTTCGTGGCCGGCGAGATGCTGGACTGGGAGGCCCCCACGGGCGGCTACCTGCTCCAGGCCGCCTTCGCCACGGGGGTGGCCGCCGCGAAAGGGGCTCTCGCCCATGCCGGGATTCCCCATGCCGCATTGACCTTCGACCTCGCCTCGGCCACACGGCAGGCGTGATCGATCCGGTTCAGATTCTCCACGAGGTCTTCGGCTTCCCCTCCTTCCGCGAGGGGCAGGAGGAGATCGTGCGCGCGGTTCTGTCCGGGGAGGACGTGCTGGCGGTCATGCCCACCGGGGCGGGCAAGTCCCTGTGCTACCAGCTGCCGACCCTGGCCCGGCAGGGGCTCACCCTCGTGGTGTCCCCGCTCATCGCCCTCATGCGGGATCAGGTGACGGCCCTGCGCCATTTCGGCGTCGAGGCGGGAAGCCTCAACTCCGCCAACGACCCGGCGGAAAACCGCCGCGTGGTGGACGCGGTGCGGGACGGGCAGATGCGCATCCTCTACGCCTCCCCCGAGCGGCTGGCCAATACGACCACCACCGAGTGGCTGGCGCGCTCGGGCGTGAACCTGCTGGCCATCGACGAGGCCCATTGCGTCTCGCAATGGGGGCATGATTTCCGCCCCGAATACGCCATGCTGGGCGAGGTGCGCCGCCGCCTCGGCAACGTGCAGACCATCGCGCTCACCGCCACCGCCGACGTGGCGACCCGCGGCGACATCATGCACCGGCTGTTCGAGGAAGAGCCGCGCCTGTTCATCCACGGCTTCGACCGGCCCAACCTGCGCCTCGCCATGCAGGCGAAGGAGCAGGCCAAGCGCCAGCTCTTCTCCTTCCTCAACAAGCACCGGCACGAGAGCGGCATCGTCTATTGCTCGTCCCGGGACGCCACGGAAAAGCTCGCGGATTCCTTGAGCCAGGCCGGCTACCGCGCCCTGCCCTACCACGCGGGCATGGCTCAGGCGGATCGCTCCAAGAACCAGGACATCTTCCTCCAGGAGGACGGGGTGGTGATGGTGGCGACTGTCGCCTTCGGCATGGGCATCGACAAGCCGGACGTGCGCTTCGTGGCCCACGCGGCCCTGCCGAAATCCATCGAGGCCTATTACCAGGAGATCGGCCGCGCGGGCCGCGACGGCGCGCCCGCCGACACGCTCACCCTCTACGGCCTCGACGACATGCGCCTGCGCCGCCTCCAGATCGAGGAGAGCGACGCGGCCGACGAGCAGAAGCGCGTGGAGCGCCAGCGGCTCAATGCCCTGGTGGCCCTGTGCGAGGCGCCGCGCTGCCGCCGCCAGACCCTGCTGGCCTATTTCGGCGAGAGCACCGAGCCCTGCGGCAATTGCGATCTGTGCATCGACGGCGTCCTGTCCTTCGACGGCACCATCGAGGCCCAGAAGCTCCTCTCCGCCATCGTGCGCACGGGCGAGCGCTTCGGCACGGAGCACCTGATCAACATCCTGGTGGGCGACGAGACCGATTCGGTGCGCCGCTTCGGTCACGACAGGCTCAAGACCTTCGGGGTCGGAAAGGACCGCTCGAAGAACGAGTGGCGCTCGCTCCTGCGCCAGATCTATGCCGCCGGCCTGGTGGGCTTGGAGCTTGCGGAATACGGACGCTGGACCCTCACGGACCGCGGCGTGGCGGTGCTCAAGGGGCAGGAGCGGATCGAGCTGCGCTCCGACGTGCTCATGAAGCCCGCCGAGCGACGCCGGAGGCGCGGGCGCATGGAAGCCGAATCCGTGGTGCCCACGGACGATCCGCTCCTCCTCGACCTCAAGGCCCTGCGCACGCGGCTCGCCAAGGAAGAGGGCGTGCCGGCCTACGTGATCTTTTCCGACCGCAGCCTCTTCGACATGGTCGCCAAGAAGCCCACCACCGTTCGGGCCTTCGGCGAGATCCACGGGGTCGGGCAGGCCAAGCTCGACCGCTATGCGGACGCGTTCCTGGCGGTGGTGAAGGCCCACGCGGCTTAACCCATGATGACCTAAGGGAAACTTGCCTCTCCGCCAAGCTGTGCTCTACTCGGGCGCATGCGTGGAGAGAGCCGATGATGCGCCCCGTCTGTGCGGCATGGCCGCTTGTTGCCTGCCTGAGCGCTGCGGCGCAGGCCGATCCCACGGTCTACAAGGGCGCCATCGGAACCCACGCCATCGTGGTGGAATTCAGCGACGACGTCGCCAAGGCGGACGGCCCCGTGGCCGGGCGTTATTTCTACCCCGCGCAAGGGGTCGACATCCCGCTCAACCCGGTCTCGGCCGGCTCCGGCAAGGCGGAGCTGGCCGAGGAGAAGCCCTGCAAGCCCGACATCTGCAAGGAGCCGGAGGGAGACGCCGAGCCCAAGCCGCCCGTCGAGGCCCGGTGGCGGCTCACGGCGGCTCAAGGGGGCGCCAGGCTGGAAGGAACCTGGCGGCGCGAGGGTGGCGCATCCCTTCCGATCCGTCTCGATCGCTTCGGCGCCCGTCCAAGGCCCGAGGGCTTTTCGGCAACGCCGGAGGGCCTTGCCGGGGCCCTCTTCGCCCTGCCTCACGACCAGCCCCTCGACAAGAGCGCCATGCCCTACGAATGGCTGAAGATGCAGGTGAAGCTCCAGGAAGGTCCCGAGACCGTTTGGGGCAGCGCCGCCTTCCGCCAGGTGGTCGATCCGCGCACGAAATTCGGCTTTCCCCGGGTCACGCGCCTGGGCTCGCCCGTCGATGCGGGGCATCCCGTCAACATCCGCCTCCAGAACCGGCACTGGCGCGTGAGCCTGGACGCCCTGTCCTGCAAGTCCATGCAGTACCGGGGCCTGGGATGGACCGCGGCCTATCCCGGCAGCGAGGGGGCGAATCTGGGCGGGTACGACGAGCAGAACATCCAGGTCGAGTATCTCTCGCCCATGGTGATGAGCTGGACG